>DATEWO010000348.1:0-2836 GCA_035257925.1 Propionibacteriaceae bacterium
GGCCGAAGGCCACCACCGCAGAGTATCGGACTCGGATCTGCCCCTAGCGTTACGGCTGTGGACTCGCCGATGGGTGCTCCGACTTTCACGGCGTACGGGCTTATGCACTGGGCCATGCTCGTTGCGACGGTCATTGGCGCGGTGTTGCTGGTGCGGTTCGGGCGCCGGCACCGCGGCACACCGAAGGAGCAGCGGTTCACGCGGATCTTCGCCATCGTCCAGTTCGTGGTGACGTTCGGCTTCATGATTCTCTGGCTGATCCCGCCATTCTTCGACCTGCACCAGTCGTTCCCCTTGCACCTGTCCGACGTGCTGCGGGTGGTCACCGGTTACGCGCTGTGGAGTCGGCGACCTTGGGCGTTTGCGCTGACCTACTACTGGGGCCTGACCCTCAACCCGCAGGCAATCCTCACCCCCGATCTGCTGCCAGACGTCGCACCGGCCCTGGAGATCACTTCCTACTGGCTCCAGCACGTACTGGTGATGTGGGCGGTGATCTACCTGACATGGGGTCTGGGACTGCACCCGAACTGGCGCAGCTACCGGCTGACACTCCTGGTCACTGTTGCGTGGGCCGCAGTGGTCTTCCTGATCAACAGCGCACTCGGCACCAACTATGGCTACCTGAACGGGAAGCCGAGCGGGGCCTCGCTGCTGGACGTGCTAGGCGATTGGCCCTGGTATCTGCTGGTGGCATTGGCCGTGGCAGTCGCCGTCTGGGCCTTGATCACCTGGCCTTGGACGCGGCGTACGGGAGCGCAGCACTGATCAGATCGCCTAGCGCGGCATCCGGAGCGCAGACAGGGGTCCGGCGCGTAGCGGGACAGTCCGCCAACTGGCCAAGAACGTCCCGTTGGTCAGCGAGCAGGTGAGCCCGAGCTGGTGGGGCGTCTCGAGGAAGATGACTTCGGCTCTGAACGTGTCCTCGTTGGTCCATCCGCCGCTGATTGCCAGAGGCACACCGGTACTTCCGTGGTCGGTCTCGGTCAGGTTGGTACGCCAGCTTGCAAAGCCGACCGTTGCGCCAAAGGCAACATCATCCTCAACCAAGGTCAGCTGCCAGAGTTCACGATCTTGGTGCAGCTGGACAGCAGTAAGAGTGGGCTGCGGCTCACACACTCCACCGCTCGGCCGAAACGAAGCCCCAGCCCACGCGTTCACCGACGAGTCCGGCGCAGGTTTGGCGTTGAAGGCTGCAAGCTGTAAGCCGTCGAGTCGCGCAGCCAGCTGATCTGCGACCGGCGACGGCGCCAGCGTCGTGGCTGTCATGGCAGGCAGCAGATGTGTCCAGACCGCGTCCAGGATGCCCTGCATGTTCTCGGTCCCGGCTGTTGTGGCGATCACCGCGTCCTGCTCGGGCAGGACAACGCAGAATTGCCCGTACGCCCCGTCGCCGCGGTAACCATGTCTGGCCATCCAAAATTGGAACCCGTAACCCTGCCGCCAGTCTGGATTCGGTTCTTTCGGGTTCTTGACCTGGAGCCTGGTCGCCTCGGCGACCCACTCCTCCGCCAGCAGCCGATGACCGTTCCAGACTCCACGCTGGAGGTACAGCAGCCCGAGCCGGGCGATCGCGTCCGTAGTTGCGTGGAGTCCCGTGTACCCAAGATCGCGACCGGCGACGTCGTGCTGCCAGCCCGCTTGATCGATGCCGAGCGGGTCGAAGAGACGGGGGCGCAGGTACTCGATCAAGGTCCGTCCGGTGAGCCGCTGCACGATCGCCGCGAGGGTGTAGGTACAGGGCTGGTTGTAGGCGAACACGCTTCCCGGTTCCCGCTCGGGCGGGATGAGCAGGAACCCGCGTACCGGTTCGAGCGGATCGAGCGCCATTGTCCGCTCGATCGTCTCCTCGAGATGCCCGCTGGCCATCGCGGCAACATGGCGGACCAAGATCGACCGACTGCGCCGATCGGTGATCTCGCTGTCGAGCTCAGGAAAGTAGGAGAGCACAGTCGCGTCGAGGTCGAGCAGGCCTTCGGCGATGGCGAACGCCGCCGCGGTCGAGGTGAAGCTCTTGCTGAGCGAGTAGAGCAGATGCGGCTGCTCGGGCCGATACGGCGCCCACCAGCCCTCGACAACCACCTGACCGTGCCGGATGATCATCAAGCTATGCATCTCGATGTCCCGCGCAGACTCAAGCGTGTCGAGAAAGGCCAGGATCCCCGCCGGATCGACGCCCTGGGACTCCGGCGAACTACGCGGTAGGGCGCTGACACTCATGCTGGCGAGCCTAGAACGAGATCAGCCACCACTTCGCGGTAGTCAACTGCACGGCGCGTTAGGTGCAACCAACGCGCCGTGCCAGTAAAGGACGCGGAGTCGAGCGTGTCGGCGCCCGAAGCGTCAAGATGAAACAGTCCGTGGCGCGAGGACCCTCGATCCCGATCACGGTCACTTGGTTTTGAGCTGCCAGAGAATGTTCGAAAGGAAGCCACCTGATGGAATCTGAACGCAGGACGCGGCGATGAGCGGCGACGCAAACAGCCCGGTGCCAGCGGAAGACACCATGCGAGCCATCGTGCAAGACGCGTACGGCTCGCCCGACGTCTTTCGCGTTGCGCGGATCAGCACGCCTGAGATCGGGGACAATCAGGTCCTCGTGCGCGTCCACGCGGCAGGTTTGGACCGGGGCACGTGGCATCTGATGGCGGGCCGGCCGTACCTTCTCCGCCTCGCCTTCGGATTCCGCAGACCGAAGAACGCGGTACCTGGGCTCGATCTTGCCGGCACGGTCGTTGCGGTCGGCTCAGCGGTGACGAGATTCTCCCCAGGTCAGGAGGTGTACGGGACCGGCCAGGGCTCGTTCGCCGAGTACGCCGTGGCCCCAGAAGATCAA
>DATEWO010000349.1:0-3277 GCA_035257925.1 Propionibacteriaceae bacterium
TTGCCGGGGCCGTCCGGCAGGGGTAGCCGGTAGTGCTCACCCTGGAAGCTCAGCGTCGACCGCGACAGCGCTCTGCTGACTACCTCGATGTACTCGCGGGTTCGCGCCAGAGGCCTGTCGAACCGTGCGCCGTGCCAGCCCTCAGATACCTGCGGTCCAGACACCCCGAGGCCTAGCCGAAAGCGGCCTCCGGTCAACACATCAAGACTCGCCGCAGTCATTGCTGTCGCAGCAGGGGTTCGGGCCGGGATTTGCATCACCGCTGAGCCGACATCAATCTTCGATGTCTGGGCGGCGAGCCAGGCGAGAACGGTGGGGCTGTCGGAGCCGTACGCCTCGGCCGCCCAGACCACCGCGAAACCGAGAGCCTCAGCGTGCTGAGCCAGCCGCAGCTGTCCCCGCGGATCATCTGCCCCGACCAGATAGCCGATGTTGAGTCCAAGGCGCATGCCAGACACGGTAGTGCGGTGCTGCTTAATAGGCCGTTAGGGTCTCCCTCATGGAAACTCGGCAAGTCGGGTGCAGCGGGCTGCGCGTCTCCCGGCTCGGCCTCGGCACCATGACCTGGGGCCGTGACACACCCGCCGAGAATGCCCATGCCCTGCTTGAGATGTTCTGCGATGCCGGTGGCACGTTGATCGACACGGCTGCCGCGTACGGCGCAGGCGATGCTGAGCGCATTGTCGGCAAACTGGTCCGCGAGCTCGGGAACCGGGACGAGGTTGTGATCGCCACGAAGGCCGGGTTCGTGATCAGGGACGGCAAGCGCATCGTCGACACGTCGCGGCGAGCGTTGCTTCGCGATCTTGACGGATCGCTGCGACGGCTCCAGAGCGACTACATCGATCTATGGCAGATCCACGCCTGGGGCGAGGCCCCCATTGACGAATCGCTGGATGCGATGGATTTTGCCGTTTCGACGGGCCGGGTCCGCTATGGCGGGGTGTCGAACTTTGTGGGCTGGCAAACGGCGCAGGCAGCCACCTGGCAACGAGCGTTTCCGGGCCGCACGCCGATCGCGAGTGCTCAGGTCGAATACTCCCTGCTCGCCCGCCGGGCCGAGGTGGAGGTGCTCCCCGCGGTGCGAGCTTTTGGCATGGGCTTCTTTCCGTGGTCACCGCTTGGCCGCGGGGTGCTGACCGGGCAATACCGAAATGGCACACCACGCGGATCGCGGGCGGCGACGGACCACTTTGCCTGGTTCGTCGAGCCATATCTCGAGCCACGCAGCCGGGGAGTGGTCGAGGCGGTCGTCCGAGCGGCCGAAGGGCTGGATCTCAGCCCACTCCAGGTGGCCTTGCTGTGGGTACGCGACGCTCCCGGTGTCACCGCTCCCCTGCTCGGCGCCCGTACCGCCGGCCAGCTGGCCCCGGCCCTCGGGGTCGAAGGCCAGACACTGCCAGCCGAGATCGCCTCGGCGCTCGACGATGTCTCCGGCGGGCCAAACGCTGCGCGGGTGGGTTAAGTGCGGGCGGGCATGCGAATGATCTTGCGACGGATCCAGGCATCCCGGGTGCCATCTCGGTAGCGCCGTAGCCGGGCGAGTTCCCAGCCGCCGTACTCAGCATGGTCGGTGAGCAACTGGCGAACGGCGTTGCGCGAGAGGTGGCGGCCCAGCCGGACTCGCTCCACCTCGTACTCGACACGACGCACCGTCATTGGCGGCCAATATAGTGCGCTTGCGACACCGACGCTCACGCCCTGTCGAGAAACCGGTCCAGGACGCGGGCGCCGAACTCCAGCGACTCGGTGGGTACCCGCTCGTCGACGCCGTGGAACATACCGACGAAATCCAAGTCAGGGGGCAGGCGCAGCGGTGCAAAACCGAAACACCGAATGCCGAGGTGGTGCCACGCCTTCCCATCGGTGCCCCCACTAAAGATGTAAGGCACGGCACGGGCACCAGAGTCCTCGGCTTGGAGGCTGGCCTGCATAGCTTCCACCAAGGCGCCCGCGAACTCGGTCTCGACTGACGGATTGTGAGCGACGACCTCGTAGCGCACCTTGTCTCCTATCAGATCGGCGATGGTGTCATAGAACTCATCGTGGCTGCCCGGCAGGAACCTGCCGTCGATTCCAGCTGTGGCGCGGCCCGGAATCACATTGTGCTTGTATCCCGCCGACAGCATGGTGGGGTTGGCTGTGTTCGACATCGTCGCCCCCACCATCCGGGCGATGGTTCCGAGGCGGGCAAGTGTCTCCTCGACCCGGTCCGGATCAAGATCGACTTCGAATGCCTCGGCGACCGCCTCCAGAAAGGCCTGTTGCGGTCCAGTGATCTTGCGTGGCCAATGGTAGGTACCGATCTTGGTGACCGCCGCGCTGAGCTCAGTGATCGCGTTTCGATCGTTACGCAGCGAGCCATGCCCGGCCCGACCGTCAGCAATCAGGTCGAGCCAGGCCATTCCTTTCTCGGCTGTCTGGATCAGATAAAGACGAAGATCATCGCGAACGGTCAGTGAGAAGCCGCCCACCTCACCGATCGCCTCCTGACAGCCCTCGACGACCTCGCGATGTTTCTCGATCAGCCACCGAGCGCCCAATCCGGCGCCGGCCTCCTCATCAGCAGTGAAGATCAACCGAATCGGTCGCCGCGGCGCCGCTCCGGCGCGTGCCCGAGCCCGTACCACGCTGAGCACCATGGCGTCGAAGTCCTTCATGTCCACCGCGCCCCGACCCCAGATGCAGCCGTCGACCACTTCACCGGAGAACGGCGGTACCGACCAGTCGTCGGCGTTGGCGGGCACCACATCGAGGTGGCCGTGCACCAGCAACGGCGAGATCGAGGTGTCAACTCCTTCCGGCTCCCAGTGCGCCACGACCGAGGTGCGACCAGCCTCGGGTTCCAGCAGTTGGCTGGTGATCCCAACCTCGTCGAGCAGCTCAGCGACGCGCTCGGCAGCAAGCCGCTCACCCGGACCCGGGTCGGAGCCGAAGTTGGAAGTGTCGATCCGGATCAGCTCTTGACACAGCTGAACAACCTCGGCCTCGGGCTGGTACTCCACGCTCATCGGTTCATCTTGGCTGATGCACTTAGTCGCCCGCGCTCGGCCCGTCAGAAGCCTTCGGCGATCCCACGCCAGTTGCTATAGTTCGTGGGCGCCAAGCGAGGTGAAGCAGTAGGTCCGGGTGGCGGAATAGGTAGACGCGCTAGCTTGAGGTGCTAGTGCCCTTGACAGGGCATGGGGGTTCAAGTCCCCCCTCGGACACACAAGGACTCCTCAGCTTGTCGGAGAGGCAATCAGCGCCGCCAGGGCGTTCAACGCTCCAGGCACCA
>DATEWO010000350.1:0-4928 GCA_035257925.1 Propionibacteriaceae bacterium
GGCTGGCTGCTCACCGAGCGCATCCGCGACGGCCATGCCACCTCTCTTGGCGCCGCGTCGGGCATCGTCGCTGGCCTGGTTGCCATCACCCCGTCCTGCTCCGCTGTCTCGCCCATTGGCGCGATCATCGTGGGTGCGTTGGCCGGCGTGATCTGCGCCCTTGCTGTCGGCCTGAAGTACAAGCTCGGATATGACGACTCCCTCGATGTGGTCGGCGTCCACCTCTTCGGTGGGCTCTGGGGCACCCTGGCGGTCGGTTTCCTGGCAACCGCCGCTGCACCGGCCGGCGTCGACGGTCTCTTCTATGGCGGCGGCGTCGACCAGCTGTGGCGCCAGGCAGTCGGTGCCTTTGCGGTCCTGTTCTACAGCGGGATCATGACGTTCATCATCGGTTTCCTGCTCCACAAGACCATCGGCTTCCGCGTCAGCGAAGAGGAAGAGCGCGCAGGGGTCGACGAGTCCGAGCACGCTGAGACCGGCTACGATCTCGGCACGTTTGGCGGAGGGCGCGCCTTGTCATACGCCGGTCCGTCAGGTCAAGCCGAGGCAGATACCAAGAATGATCAGGAGGTGTCGGCATGAAGCTCGTAACAGCGATCATCAAGCCACATATGTTGGACGAGGTGAAGACCGCACTCGAGTCGTTTGGCGTCGAGGGAATGACCGTCAGCGAAGCAAGCGGCTTTGGCCGTCAGCGAGGCCACACCGAGGTCTACCGAGGAGCGGAATACACCGTCGACCTGGTTCCCAAGGTGAGACTTGAGGTGCTCGTGGATGACGATGATGCAAAGGACATCATCGATGTCCTGGTCAAGAGCGCTCGGACCGGCCGCATCGGTGACGGTAAGGTCTGGTCGGTTCCCGTGGAGGAAATTGTCCGCGTGCGAACCGGGGAGCGCGGGCTGGACGCGCTCTGAAGCGTGATCTAACCAGCGAGCGTCTCAACGTCGCGATCCGGTCCGAGTGGTCTTCCACGGCGGGGCCGGATCGTCGGCGTTTGGTCACCGAGTGTGTCGAGTCGGCGCTCGTCGAGCTCTATGCGGAAGTGGGCGGCCCTGCAAGCGGGGCCGCCCTTGCCGCTGTCGGCAGTCTGGCCCGCCAGGAGCTTGGTCCGCGCTCAGACATCGACCTGGTGCTGCTGCATAGTGGCAAGTCCTCCACCAAGATCAACACGCTGGCAGCAGACCTGTGGTATCCCCTTTGGGACGCCAGGATTCGCGTTGATCATGCCGTACGCACGCCGGCGGAATGTGCCGACGTCGCCGGCCGCGAGCTGAGTGCCGGGGTGGGCCTGCTCGACCTGCGGGTGATCACTGGCGACGCAGAGCTGGTCAAGGGTGCACGTACCGCGCTGCTGGACAGTTGGCGTGGCCACGCCCGGAAGCGGCTGCCTGAGCTACTGGCGTCACTCGATGAGCGTCTGGCTACCTACGGAGACGCTGCTTATCTGCTGGAGCCAGACCTCAAAGAGGCGCGCGGAGGGTTCCGCGATGTGTCGATGCTGCGAGCGCTTGCCGCCAGCTGGCTGACCGACCGGCCGCATGTTGGCGTACGCGGGCCGTATCAGCGACTGCTCGATGTCCGAGACGCCTTGCACCTGGTGTCGGGCCGCACTCTCGACAGGTTGATCTTCAGTGAGACCGAAGCCGTGGCGGCCCGCCTGGGCTACGGCGAGGCTGATGATCTTCGTCGCGACGTCAGCCTGGCGGCTCGCCGTATCGGGCAAGCTGTTGACCTCACGGTGCGGGCGGCTCGCCAGGCGCTGCCGCCGCACCGCGTGCTCAGTTTTGTCAAGCGGGAGCGCAAACCCAACTACGTCCAGGCCGACCATGGCTTGATCATCTCCTCTGGAGAAGTCGGACTGGGCCGCACGACCAGTGCTAGCGATCCCCTCGTTGGCCTCCGAGCCGGGGCGCTGGCTGCACGGCGTGGGCTGGTCCTCTCCCCGGTGACAGCTGAAAACCTCGGCAAGCAGGGGCAGGCGCCGTCCACGCCGTGGCCAGAGGCCTGCCGGGATGCGTTGCTGGACATGCTGTCCACCGGTCCCCATGTGGTGCCGGTCTGGGAGGCCCTTGACCTCGCCGGATGCATCAGCAGATGGATCCCTTCGTGGGAGCCGATCCGCGCTCGGCCTCAGCACAATCTGGTCCATCGACACACGGTGGATCGGCATTTGGTGCAGACCGTGGCCGAGGCGCAACCTCACCTGACTCGAGTCGATCGACCTGACATCTTGCTGCTCGCCTGCCTCTTCCACGACATCGGCAAGCTGCCTGGAGCTGGTGTCCACCACGCCGCACGCGGCGCGCCGATCGCCCGTGAAGCGGTCGAGGCGATGGGCCTCAACGAAAGCGACGCTGCACTGGTTGAGCATCTGGTGAGGCATCACCTCACGCTCGCCGGACTGGCCACCAAGCGGGACCACGCGGATCCTGCCACCTTGAATGCCCTGGTTGAGGCTGTGCAGGGCCGTGCGGACATCCTCGAGCTGCTGCGCTGTCTCACTGAAGCCGACGCTCGGGCGGCCGGTCCGGCCGCCTGGTCACCGTGGCGAGCTCAGCTGATCAACAGCCTTGCCGGCCACGCCGAAGGGCTGTTGGTCGACGAGGGAACCCGAGTGGACGTCACCCATCTGGTGGATCTCGGTTTGGCCCGGTCGGTGCAGCTGGACGGAAGGCCGCGGATCCGTGTGGAAACCCAGCCGGGTGGCCTGCAGCTCGTCATCGCGGCAACCGACCGGCTCGGCCTATTCAGCGATACGGCAGGCCTGCTTGCCTCACACTCGGTGCAAGTACGCTCAGCGGTGCTGCACACGGTCGAAGGCGTGGCCGTCAACACCTGGCGCGTCGACAAGCAGCTGCCGACTGATCTTCCTGACACCGCGTACCTGGTCAAACAGCTGATACGCCTCGAGGCCGGTGAGACGGGCATCCTGGCGCCGGTGCAACGCCGTGAAGCCCGGGCCCATGACAGCGGTGCGGTGTCACAGCCGCATGTGGAGCTGATCCGTGATGCCAGCGATACTGCAGCTGTGGTTGAGGTCCGAACAGGGGACCGAGCCGGACTGTTGTACGCGCTCGGCCGCTCGCTCAGTGACCTCCGGCTATCGATCCGATCAGCCCACGTCAGCACCCTGGCTGGCCAGGCCATCGACACTTTCTATGTGACCGAGGCGGACGGCTCGCCACCCAGCACGGCGCGGACTCAAGAAGCGGTCGTCGCGCTAACCGTGGCAGCAGGAATCCCGGCCCCAGTGTCCAGCACACCTCACTGACACGTATCCGGAACGCTCGCGCACATCGGATCGTCGAGGCGCGGGTCGTGGTTGGATCAGGTTCGCTCTGCGATGAGGTCGTCCACCTCTGCCGAAGTTGGCGGCTGGGGACCACGTCGGCCGCACACGATGGATGCAGCTGCCGCTCCACGTTCCAGAGAGGCTTCGAGCCCAAGATGGAGCTTGACCCAGCCGTCTAGGAAGCCGGCCATGAACGTATCGCCTGCACCAACCGTGTCGACCACGGTCGTGGGGAAGCCAGGCACTCGGGTTATGTTGCCACCTGGCTCGATGGCCACTCCGCCACCTGGCCCGAGCGTGATCACCGCAACCCCGAGCCCATACTGTTCGACCCATGTGCCGGCCAATTCGACGGGATCAGCACCGTTCTGCCCGGCGCCACTGGCCTCTGCCTTGGCGAGGAACTTGATGTCCTCATCACTGGCCTTGACGATTCCCTGCCGCCGACCAACCACCCGCAGCCAGGGCTGCACCTTGCTCCAATAAACGTCGGGATCGGTGATCACGGTAGGCCGGACGTTGATGTCGTAAGAAACACCCGCCTTCACGTCGCGCATCCAGTCGAGCAGCACCTCTGCACCGGGGCTGACGATGCACGACAAGGAGGCAATGTGCAGCCAGTCGTCGTCGGACAGTTCCGGCAGGTCGTCGATCTGCCAGCCAAAGTTCGCCGTGTCGTTGAAGTGGAACGTGTAGCTCGCGATGCCCTGATCATCCAAGCTGACGACCGCGATCGAGGTGGCCTGTGAGGACTCGGTAGCAAGATCAAGTTTGACGTTGGCCTCGAGGATGTGCTGGCGCAGCTGACGACCGAAAGCATCTCTGGAAAGGCGACCCAAGAAGTGCGTGTCCGCGCCAAGCTTGCCCAGGGCAACCGCCGAATTCATCGGCCCTCCGGCCGACAGAGCAAGCCAGGTCGAGCTGAATGAATCATTGCTCGCGACGTCTGCCTGGACCAGATCTATGAGGGTCTCACCGCACACCACAAAGCGCGTCATGGAGACAACCTAGTGGTTTGTCCGGCCCTGGTGTATCAGCTGTGAAACCGGCCGAAGCGCTACCCAGCCGCGGCGTCCCAGCTGTGACGGGCCGGAGGAACTATCCCGCCAACGAGGTGAGCTCAGCACGCAATCCGGCCTGCAGTTCACCTCCCATCTGTTGCCAAAGGGATGGAGGAACCGCTTGTGCACTGATGTCGCGGAGCAATCTCCCGAGGGAGTAATCCGGATCAACCTGTGCCAACCGTTCGCAACAGCAGTTCAGTAGTGCGCCAGCTCCGCACACCCAGGCGGCCACGCCCAGCAGACACAACGGTGCAGCCGCCAACGTGGGCGGCACCTTCGCCACTACAGCGCCCCACAACTGGACATGCTGCTCCGCGTTGTCGGGACTGATCAGCGCCCAGGCGAGATCTCGCACACGGAGGTCGGTCACGAGCAGGCCCAGCAACAGGGAGTGCCTTTCATTGAGGGCACCAGGGTCTGGCACTGCCATGTCCACCAGGCTGACCATGAGCCGGGCTGCCGCGCTGGAATCGTCGAAGTGTTCGCACTCCGTGAGCAAGGTCTCAGCCAGTCCCTGTAGGCGCGGCAGTTCGGTCTCGGGCGGGCCGCTGACAGATGCGGCGAGCTCC
>DATEWO010000351.1:0-4204 GCA_035257925.1 Propionibacteriaceae bacterium
CGCCTGTGTCAGCATCGACACCATGCGTTCGGCCGTCGCCGCGCCTGGGATCGAAGCCGGCGCTCGTATGGTGAATGACGTCTCCGGTGGCAAGGCCGATGACCGAATGCTGCACCTGGTCGCCGAGTCAGGTGTTCCTTATGTCTGCATGCACTGGCGTGGCCACTCCGAGGACATGCAAAGCAAAGCCTCCTACGCCGACGTGGTGACCGAGGTCATAGCCGAGCTGGGCACGCAGCTCAACGAAGCCATCAGCGCTGGCGTAGCTCCGGACAAGTTGATCATCGATCCTGGCTTTGGATTCGCCAAGACCGGTGAACACAACTGGCACCTGCTGCAACGGCTCGAGGAATTTGACGTCCTAGGGCGGGCGATGCTTGCAGGCGTCTCCCGAAAGGCCTTTCTTGGTCGGCTGCTCGCCGATTCTGAGGGAAGCCCGAGGCCTGCCAAGCAGCGCGACGACGCGACCACCGCGCTCACCACAGTGCTCGCGCTGCGAGGGGTGTGGGGGGTGCGAGTGCACTCGGTGCGTGCCAGTCGAGACGCCATTGCCGTGGCACAGCGGCTGCTGGAGCGGTGAACCGGTTGTCGTCGCTCAGCCTCTGTTGAAGCAGTGATGCCTCGGATAGGGTCGCATGCGTCAGGAGGTGACATGGCGGCACACCCAGTCGTTGACACCGGGCCCCAGCGGCGATCTACCGGACCCGCCGGGGCCGGCCACGATCGGATCAGCCTGACTGGAATTTCCGCCTTCGGCCATCACGGCGTATTCGACTCCGAACGCCAGCAGGGCCAGCAATTCGTGGTTGATGTGAGCTGCACCCTGGATCTTTCCTCGGCAGCCAGCACTGATGATCTTGGTCAGACGATCGACTACGGAGCTCTGGCGCAGGCAGTGGCCGCGGACGTCGAACGGGACCCGCTGAATCTGATCGAAGCCCTTGCCGACAGAATTGCCCTGACGTGCCTACGCTATGACGCCGTCCAGTGCGTCGAGGTCACCGTGCACAAGCCGCAGGCGCCAATGCCGGTCGACGTTGCCGATGTAACGGTCACGCTGACAAGGAGTAGAACGACGTGAGCAGTCCCAATCCTCATGCCATTGACGCGGACACCTTGAGCGGCATGAAACCGTTGCGCAAGGTCGTCTACTCCATCGGCTCGAATCTGGGGGATCGGCTCGGCAACGTACAAGGTGCCGTCGACGCCCTGAGCGATACCCCCGACGTGATCGTGGTGGATATCTCGTCGGTATACGAGACCAGGCCCATGGGGGGGCCGCCTGACAGTCCGCAATTCCTCAACATCGTGGTGGTCGCCGAGACCACCCTCGAGCCGCGAACCCTGGTGGAGCGGGCATTTGCGATCGAGGACGCTTACGGTCGGACGCGCGGCGGCGAGCGGTGGGGGCCGCGTACCCTGGATGTGGATTTGATCATGGTTGGGAACGCTGTAGTCGATCAGGATGACCTGAAGCTGCCACATCCGCTGGCGCATGAGCGGGCGTTCGTCCTGGTGCCGTGGTACGAGGTTGATCCCACTGCGGAGCTTGCTGGCAAGGGAGCCATTGCAGATCTTCTGGTCAAGGCGGACGCATCTGGTGTGGTCCGGCGAGATGATCTTGTGATCGACCGAGACTGAGGATCAGCGAGCTTGGCTCAGCAACCGTCCGACGGCTCGCTCCACCTGACACCGGTCCGCACTCTGGTCGTTGCGGCCCTGTTCGGCGGCCTAGCCGGCTGGCTCCTGGTGGTGATCGCGAACGCCTTTGACGCCATCCCGCCCGAGGTCCCGTGGACTGCCCCCATCGGTTTGATCGTGGTCGCTGCGCTGGTCGGTGTCCTGGCCTATACGACTCATCAGCGGATCCAGGTGCGCCATGAACGTATGGAGCCCCAGCGGGCGGTGGCATTTCTGGTACTCGGCAAGGCATCCGCGCTGGCAGGTGCGCTGGTGGCGGGCGGTTATTTCGGGTTCGCGTTCATGTTTCTGACGCGGCTGGATGCGGCCGCTCCGCGTGATCGAGTGATCCGGTCTGCGGTCGCGATTGTTGCCGGGATAGTGCTTTGTGCCATGGGCCTGCTACTGGAACGGGCGTGCAAGGTACCCACTGAACCCGATGAAGGCGCGGAGGCCGACGAGGGGGACGACCTAGAGGCCGACACGCGCGACTAAGCATTGAAATCCTGGGCGGCCAGCACGCCGAGGCATATGTTGACGGGCGTGACTTCGCCAGCCGCTGCCAGCCGCGGGCTCAAGGACTCGCCACTGCAGCGCATTTCGGAAATCGTCCTCATCGGCGGCACCGTGCTGGCTGCCGCGGTCGCCTCTGGACCCATCTCGATGGTCCGTCTTGGGGTCGCAGTCGCGATCGCAGCCGCTCTGGTGGCATGTGCCTTCGCTTGGCGGGCGCTCAACACGGCCAGGCGGACACACGCACAAGCCATGCTCAAAGTGACGCGGGAGCATGGTGAGGCGCTGACCGAGGAACGAACCCGGAACGCTGCGGTCGTCGACACCCTGAGCCAGCGGATCCGCGATGCCGGCAAGGTGATTGAGAAGCAGCGGCTGACGATTGCCCTGCAGCGGCAACAGATCTCTCGATTGACGGAGGATCGAGTCTTCCTGAGGGGTGAGGTCGAGTACCGCGACAAGGTCATCTCAGCTCTGCGTGAGACGGTACGCGAGCGTGAGGCGGAGCTGATCGCCCTGCGTGACGAGCGCGGAGCCGACGTCCACCACATGCCGCGCCGGGTGCTGGCCGAGCATGAGTCGATCTTGCAAGAGCTGGACGCCAGCGACGAGACGGCCGCCGAGGAATCACCCGCCGTTGTTGACATCAAGATCATCGAGACGATGCTGCCGCACTACGAGGCAGAACGCCAGCTCGCCTGAATTCTGGCTGTGGCAGGCTACTTGTCGATATCGCCGACCACGTAGCCGATCGAGGCGAGGGTGGCCTCCAGGGCTTCAGTGCGTACCCCGACCAGAACCCGCTCCAGGCTGGAGATGTTGTTGAATGACGGCGTCCGCAGCTTGAGCCGCCACGGAGTCTTCTCACCGCGGGAGACCAGGAACACACCGGCAATGCCTAGCGGTGCCTCGATCGCCAGGTACGTCTCGCCTTCCGGCACCCGGATGATCTTGCCGAGCTTCACCGAGACCGGGCCGGGCAGCTCCCTGAGGCGGTCGGTGCAGGCGATGATCAATGACGCGCTGATCGCGAGCTCCTCAGCGAGGACGCCAAGCCGGGACTGGGCGTCGCCCGAGCGGTGGACCGGAGGAGCGATCAAGCCGGCCAGCTCACGGTAGGCCAGGTAGGGCAGTTGCAAGCGCAGGTCAAGATCGACGCCACTTGCCCGTGCTGCCGGGCCGCTCACTCCGAACTGCTGGATCGTGTCGCGGTCCAGCAGGCCAATGCCGCTTGTCAAACCAGCGAACGGCGCGGACTCGATCATGGTCGACACCGCTTCAGCTGCCTGTGTCGCCTGGATCGCAATCCGTCGTTCGGCCGCTAGCCAGGCGTCGTCCGCATCGACCGCCAGGCCACCGATCCGTGTCGCCATCGGATGGATGCGGTTTCCTGTCAGCCGCAGGGTCTGAGTGCGCAGGCCCTCACGCAACCGGCGGAGTCCAGGATCACCGGGAATCCGATGCGGCACATAACTGAGAAAGCCGCAGTGGCTGAGGATCCGGGTGTGTTCGGCCAGCAGGGTGCGCAGCCAGATGGCACGATCGGGCACCGCAAGTCCCATCATGTGTTCGCAGGCGAGGGCGACCGCGAGCTCGCCGAAGAAGGGGGCCTGCCAGTCGTGCCGGTCTGCCAACATCAGAATTTGCTGGTAGTCGCGGACCTCGAAGAGCTTCTCCGCGCCCCGATGCATGGCACCGACCACGACCCTAGCCGTGGTAATCACATCGTTCTCGGTCCATAACCGGAGCTCAATAAGCCCGGCCTGACTGGGGTGTTCCGGACCTAGGTCGAGCAGGATGGTTCCGGTCGGCATCTTGGCCGGTTGGGTTGACGGCAGCACGCCAGGGGCAAGAGATCCGACCAAGACACGGAGCGGCTGATGTCCCATTTAGGCCGGCCCTTTGGCGTACGTTTTCACGGCTGTGATGGCAGACGCGCGGGTATCGGCCCTCTCAGGCGTGCGTTTTCGCGGCTGTGATGGAAAACGCCCACATCCAGCACGCAAGGGGT
>DATEWO010000352.1:0-22963 GCA_035257925.1 Propionibacteriaceae bacterium
CCAACTCCGCATCCCAAACAGGACCGCCAGCCCGGCAACGTAGAGCACGGCGCCGACTGCCGCCCACGCGGACGAACTCACCGGGAGTGGCCGCCGTCTGCCTGAGTGCAGCAGTCTTCGCAGCCCGGCCCACAGCCGCACGTGTCCTGCTCGGCGGGATGGAGCACGGCCGTAGGACCGCAGCAGCGGTCACCGCGCCAGGCTTCGATACCCTCCCGGACGGCGACACCCGCGATCACCAAAGCGGCGATGGGATCGGCCCACGTCCAGCCGAACAGCCAGTTCAGGCCGAGTCCAATGAGCAGCACCGCAGATAGGTAAGTGCACAGCAGAGTCTGCTTGGAGTCGGCAACAGCGGATCGGGAACCAAGCTCCCTCCCGGCGCGCCGTTGTGCCCACGACAGCGCCGGCATCACGGCCAGGCTGACCGCAGCCAGGGCTAGTCCAACGGAGGAATGCTGCGCTTCACCAGTGCCGAAGAGTGACCGCAATGCATCGATCGTGACGAAGACGGCCAGACCGAAGAAGGAGCAGGCGATCACCTTCAGCGCCACCCTCTCCCGAGCTTCCGGGTCGCGCCCGGCGAACTGCCAGGCCACAGCCGCCGCGGAGGAGACCTCGATGACCGAGTCAAGCCCGAACCCGATCAAGGCACTCGACGATGCCCGGGCTCCCGCCGTCAGCGCCACAACCGCCTCGATCACGTTGTAGCTGATGGTCGCCGCCACTAGGAAGCGGATCCGTCGGCCCAGCACCACTCGGCGAGCCGGAGACAGACCCAGCGACAGGCTTGTCACCCCAGCGTCCCGCCGGCGGCCACCGTGTCGACCAGCGAGGGCACCGATGTCGCGGTCGTTTCCCCGCCGCAGCAATCGGGGTCGACCACCAGCATTAAGTCGAGCAGATCACCAAGGGCGTGACCGATCCGGGCGTCGGTCAGTTCGTACCGAGTCCGCCGCCCTTCCGGGCTAGCCACCACCAGTCCGCAGCCGCGCAGACAGGCCAGGTGGTTCGACATCGTTTGCCGAGTTACCCCCACCAGATCGGCGAGGTCCGCCGGGTAGGCGGGGCCGTTCCGCAACGTCAGCAGCACCCGGGTTCGGGTGGGGTCGGACAGTGCGTGCCCGAACCGAGCCAAGGCATCCGTCGATGTTGAGATCTTCACCCAGTCATAATACAGATTCTGTTGTATTCAGCAGAATCTGTATTAATAGCTGCCGCTCCACACTTGAGGGTTGCCGCTAGCGCTCAGGGGTAAGTCATCCAGTAAAGACCAGCTTTTGTGAAGCCGCATTTTGAGGCACGAGGAGAACTGCGATGTCAGAACACGTTGCGACCGCACAGTGTGAGATCGATGCTGCACCAGAGGACGTGTGGCGGGCACTGACCGATCCCGAGCTGATCAAGAAGTACATGTTTGGCTCAGAGGTCCAGACCGATTGGAAGCCCGGTAGCCCGATCACCTGGCAGGGTGAGTTCGAGGGTCGTCCGTACCAGGACAAAGGAGAGATCATTTCCTTCGAACCGGGTCAGCGGCTGGAAGTCACCCACTTCAGCCCGCTCACCGGTCAGGAGGATCGGCCAGAGAACTATCACCGGGTCCGTTACGACCTGCAGCCCACGAACGGCGGCACATCGGTACGACTCACCCAGGACAACAGCAGCAGCGCTGAGGAGGCCGAGCACTCCGCGGCCAGCTGGCAGATGATGCTCGATGGGCTCAAGAAAGTCGTCGAGCAACGCTCATCGAGCTGAGCTCAATGCTCGGGCTGGAAGCGTGGCTCGAGCATGATCACCGGAATCTGCCGCGGCGCAGCGCGGTGGTACTGGTCCCACCAGGGATAGGCCTCGAGGCTGCGATCGACCCACAGTTGCCGCTCCGCGCCCGCTAGCTCCCGAGCACGCATTTCGATCGGAGACCCCCTCCACGTGATCATGACGTAGGGGTTTGCGCGCAGGTTGTGGTACCAGCCGGGGTTTGCGGGCCGGCCGAAGTTGGACGCGATCAGCACCAAACGATCACCATCTGCCAGACCCAGTACGGGCACGCTGCGCGGCTGACCGGTGCGAGCACCCGTGGTCCTCAGCATGACGATCGGAAGTCCGGAAATCCAAGCAGACAACGTGGTTCGTCCACGGCTGAGCCGGTAGAAACCGCGATCAACCCGAGGCACCATCCGCGAGGGTATCCATGACATCGGGATGATTGCCGCAGCCTTGCGGACCATGCGACGCAATGGCCCGGGGTGCCGCTGCTCAAAGGTGATCATCTGTCTCGCGATTCGATCATGCCGATCGAACGAGGCGGAGTTTGCCGCCGGGCTCACGCGGCAGGGTGGTGACCGGCTCCACATAGACCTCGGGTGGCACCGCTCCGGTCGACGCGATGGCGGCGACGAGGGCTCGGCGCAGCCGTTCTCCGACGTCGTCAGAAGCTCCTTGAGCTAGCACAACCTGAGCATGCAGGCCCTGCGTGTCGTACACAAAGGCGTATTCACCGACCTCGGCAAGGGGCGCGACAGCCGACCCGAGTACGGAGGGATGGACAGCGACAGTCGCCCGATCCAGGCCGGGGAAGTAGAGGATGTCTGCGGTACGCCCGTCCACGGAGAGCAGGCAGCGCCAGGGACGGTCCGCCGGATTGGGCATCGGTGACTCCACGACGGAGTCGGTCAGCTCGTAGCGGATGAGCGGCTGGGCGTAGTTGATCAAGTTTGTCAGCAGAACTTTGGCGCCGGGCTGTCCGGGCGGCACCGCGATGCCGTTCTCGTCCACGATTTCGATCACCACGACGTCTTCGGCGATCTCCAGCTCCGGGTGTTCTGGGCTGCTGGCAGCGATCGTCGGCGCCTCTGTCGCCGCGTACCCGCTCACCGGCTCAATTCCCCAGGCGTCCCGCACGCGTCGACGGACGTCGGCGGTCATCGCTTCACTGCTGAAGAGGGCGGCGCGCGGGGTGATCCTCAGCCGCCCGGCGAGCTGCTCCTCGGCGAGTGCTCTCCAGATGCCAACGGCACCGACCAGCACCTCGGGTTGCTGGGCGTTCAGCGCGGCAACCAGCTCGGAGATCGGGGTCGCGGCCGACACCGGGGGAGCCGGCACACCGGGCGGGACAAGCACCTGTCTAGTCACGTGGACCGGGCTGGGGCTGCCGAGTGCAGCGAACCGAGACCCGAACTGGATTCCCATACGCATCATGGGCCTCGCGCTCGCAGCCCGCCACACGGCGGCCTCCTCGTTGCTGAACGCGACAATCGACCGCCGGCCGGTGGTACCTGAGGTGGTAGCCACGCGGAAGGCGCCCACGAAGGACTGCGACGGGTCGTCACCAGCGAGGTGGGACCGCAGGTCGGCCAGTCGCAGGCGTGGATCGGTGACGACTCGGTCGAACTCGGCCATCAGGGTGGCCTTCGACAACGTGGGCAGCTCGGCAAGCGGTCGTTCGGCGGCATCTGCGCCCAGCACGTCCCGGTAGTAGTGCGACCGGCTCACCGCGTGCGTGACTAGTGCCCGCAGCCGTTCCCGCTGGTAGGTCAGGAGGCCGTCTCGGGTCCAGCGGTCCCGTTCCATCAGCTCCGCTTCGAGCATGGGTCACCTTTTCGCAGAGTCAGGCCGATGTCTTGGATCGTCAGTATGTCTGATGAAGTAGTGCGACATCGTCCTGCACCTCTACGACCACGGAGCTATCCCCATGAGCACTGTCACGATCACTGACGAACCGCTCACCTTGGAAGACCTTCTCGCCGTCGTCGACGGCGCGCACGTGGAGCTGGCGGATAGTGCCCGGAGCGGGATCGCGGCCAGTCGGGCGATTGTGGACGGCGCGCTAGCGCGCAACGACGCCGTGTACGGCCTGACCACGCAAGTCGGCCACGGCAAGGACACCCGGCTGACTGAGGAGGAGATCCGCGGCGAGCAGATGTTCCTCGTTGTCTCACACAGCGGCGGTATCGGGTCGCCGCTGTCGACTCGGCAGGTACGCGCTGCGCTGGCCGTTCGGCTCAATGGGATCGCGAGGAGCGGATCGGGAGCCTCACCTGCGGTCGCCGATGTGCTGGCGGCGATGTTGAATGCCGGCGTCCACCCAGTCGTCCCAGAGATCTCCTCGGTGGGCGCAGCCGACCTCGGGCCGATGGCAGGGATGGCTCAGGTCGCAGTCGGGCTAGGCCTTGCGGAGTTCCAGGGCGAACTGCTCCCCGGCGGTGAGGCGCTGCGACGGGCCGGAATCACCCCGCTGGTGCTGAGCGGCAAAGACGGCCTGGCGCTGGTCTCGGCCAACGGGGTGTCTGTCGGCCACGCAGCGCTCGTCGTGGCTCGGGCCGAACGGGTAGCTGATGCTGCGGATGTCGCAGCGGCGCTCTCGATGGAGGCGACTGCCGCCAACCCGTCGATCGTCCATCCCGCAGTGGGACGCGCTAAGCCGATCGCGGGGCAGGTGGCCGCAGCCGCGCACGTCCGAAGTCTGCTGGAGGGAAGCGCGCTGCTGCAGCCGGGTGGCCCCCGATCGGTGCAGGACGCTCTGTCATTTCGGGTCATCCCGCAGGTTCATGGAGCTTTGCGTGAGTACGCCACGGCAACCCGGAGCGCCGTCACAGCCGAGCTGAACGCCGCCGCTGACAACCCTTTGGTGTCGATACCGGACCAGGCCGTCATCAGCAACGGCAACTTCCACCCCATGGTGCTCGCGATCGCCTGCGAGGCCCTGCGGATCGCGCTTGCCCATGTCGGACAGCTCAGCGAGCGCCGGATGTCTCACCTCTGGGACGGGTGCATGCAGCAGATAAACGCACCGCCGACCGAGGCACTGTACGGACTGCAGCTGCGGTACCCGGCCGCGGCACTGTTTCCAGAACTCAAGCAACTAGCAGCGCCGGCGACTTTGGACACTCCGCCGCTGGATCTCGGCGTCGAGGACCACAACACTGCAGCGCCATTGAGCGTCCGCAAGACCGATGCGGCGCTGGACCTGCTCGAGGACCTACTGGCGATCGAGCTCATGCTTGCCCGCGACCTGTTGACGCTCATACCATCCGAGCCCGCCCTGGGGACCGGCACGGATGCTGCCCTCCGCCTGGTCGAGGAGGCGATCACCGTTGCGGACCCGCAGCCGGACGCAGTCCATCGGGCTTTGCGAGACCGCTTTCCGGTCAGGCAGGTGGATGAGTCCGCAGCCAACGTGCGAAGTGCGGAACGGTAAAAGCCAGCGTGCCGCGCTCGGATGAGTACACCAGCCCCTTCTTGAGCAGAGCATCGCGTGCTGGCGAAAGCGAAGAGGGCTTGCGCCCCAGAACATCTGCAACGTCGGTCGTGGAGACCGTAGCGTCGGGGGCGTTCTCGGTGGTCAGACCCGCCATGGCGCGCAGGTAGTCCCGCTCGGCTGGCGTCGCTCGCTCGTACCGGGAGCCGAAGAATCCCACGGCCAGTTCCGCCTCCGCTTCGGGCGCGGCAACCACGACATCAGCTGCGGTGATCGGCGAACCTGGCGCATGGTCCCAGGCGGCCTTTCCATATGCCTGGACAAAGTAGGGGTACCCGCCTGAGGTGGCGCCCATCGTCTCAAGCGCCTCGGACGACCAGGTGGCACCCTCACGTTCAGCGGGCGCCAGCAGGGCGCGTTCGACTCCGGCAGAATCCAGGCGGTCGATTCGGACGTAGCGAAACAGCCGCTCCGAATAGGACTTCGAAGCTGACAACACGCTGGGCAAATGCGGCAGTCCGGCTCCGACCACCATGAGCGGCGCGCCGGTCTGGGACAACTCGTGGCAGCTGGCGCAGAGAGCGGAAACGTCCTCAGGCGTCAGATCCTGCATTTCGTCGATGAAGATCGCCACGCCTACGCCGACGTCGGCGGCCAGGCCGGCGACATCGGTGAGTAACTCCAGCAGGTCGATCTCCATGTCACCGGAGTCGGCTCGTCCGGCACTCGGCGGCCCGTCGATGGCTGGCGTCCAGCGCTCAATGAGCTTGCTGCCACGCGGATTGGTGCGTAGCCCAAACGCCTTGAGCGTGGCCAAAACCTCACGTACCCGATCTGGCGCTCGGTGCCGCACCGACAGCTCGCGCACAGCCGCGTGCAGTGCCCCGGTGAGTGGCCGGCGGAGGCTCGTGTCAGGACGAGCCTCCACCTTTCCAGTACCCCACCCCCGATCCAACGCCTTCGACCGCAGCGCGTTGAGCAGCACTGTCTTGCCGACCCCGCGCAGCCCGGTCAGCACCAGGCTGCGCTCCGGCCGCCCCCGCTCTATCCGCTCCAGCGCGACGTCGAACGCGGTCAGCTCAGCGTCGCGGCCGGCAAGTTCGGGTGGACGCTGGCCGGCTCCAGGCGCGTACGGGTTCCGGACCGGGTCCATGTCTCGGACCGTATCAGCGCGTATAGCGCAAACCGTAGATTTCGTTAGAGAGCACTCGACGTGTCGCGGCTGGCCCCTTGCATCCGGTACCTAGGTTCAGGGTTAGCCTCGAATCGAGTACTGAAGACCAGATTGAGGCAACACGATGGACCCGTGGATTACTGAGGACTTCTGTACGCTGCCCGTCGCAGCCCAGCCCTTCCGCCTGATGGAATTCGACGAGCTCTTCCGTGGCCAGATCAGGCCGCCGCGCAGGCTCGACGCCCATCGTGTCGAGTTCACCTTTGCCAATGCAAACGATCTGTACACCCAGGTGTCCGATCTTGTGGCGCGCGAGACCGCCTGCTGCTCTTTCTTCGAGTTCACGATCAACGAGGTTGCTCTGCCGGACCAAGATCACCTCGTGCTTCGGATCGGCGTCCCTGCGAGCCGGGATGCCGTACTCGACGCCCTGACCGCGCAGGCACATGCGGCAATCGGGAGCGGCGGCTATGAGCACTGACGTCTCCCCGGGACTGCGTAGCGCGGTTTAGCAGAGCCCTGAGTTGGAAATACCGACTATCGTCGATGGCACTGTGTTCAATTGCACTCTGACAGGCAGCCCGCCCGTCACAGTGCCTGTCCCCTGTTCACTCTGGAGAATTCATGAGCTTCATCAAGGGCCTTCTTAAGACCGCAGTCGCGGCCAAGCTGATTCAGGTTGCTCAGCGAGAGCTGTCCAAGCCGGAAAACCAGCAGAAGATCAAGGACGGCCTACGCAGGCTGCAAGAGACAGCCAAGCCGCGGCGCTAAGCGGCTTCGGCTGATCCTTCAGAGGACCCGACCCCGCGCACATACCTGCAAGCCCAACCATCACGAGCCGGTCACGAGGTGGCGCCGCTCAACCCCCTGCTCAGCGACACCAGTAACGCTCCGGCATCCATCGCAAGAATTTCGGCACGCCCGAGCCCAACGCTCGATATCGTGAGACCGCTGAGACTGGTGGTACCAGTTGGACGCGGGTAGACCGAGATCCCCGTGTCTGGGCCGATCACCAATCAACGCTGTCGAAGAGTGACCCATGGGCGCGGCGCGGATGCGAATCCTCGCCGCGTTCGTGGCAAGTGGCTGTCGCCCTGTTGCCCGGCTAGCTACCGCTGATCATCTTTCGGAGCAGCCTCAACGTGCCGTGAGGACCAGCGGGCCGTGAGAAGTAATGGCAACGGTGTGCTCCGCGTGGGCACCACGCGAGCCGTCCCGGCTCCGCAACGTCCAGCCGTCAGAATCGGTGTAGATCTTGTCGGTACCGGCAAGGAACCACGGCTCGATCGCAATCACCAGCCCAGGCCGCAGCAGCAGCCCCCGACCACGCCGGCCGTTGTTCGGTACGTGGGGGTCACCGTGCATGGTACGGCCCACACCATGCCCGCCGAACTCAGTGTTGATCTTGTAACCCGCCTGCGCCCCAACACGTGCGATCGCGAATGAAATGTCCCCGATCTTGTTTCCTGGAACGGCCGCTTCGATCCCGGCGGCCAGCGCTGCCTCTGCGGTAGCGATCAACTGCTGATCCTGTTCCCGGGGCGCGCCAGCGATCACGCTGATCGCCGAATCAGACACCCAACCATTCAGCGATGCTGCAAAGTCGAGGCTGAGCAGGTCGCCGTCGACGAGCTCGTAGTCGTGGGGAAGCCCGTGCAACACGGCATCGTTGACCGACGTGCACAGCACCTTGCCAAACGGGCTCGCCCCGAACGACGGGTGGTAGTTGATGTAGCAGGACTCCGCGCCGCGATCCCGGATCATCTGGTGTGCCAACTCGTCGAGCTCCAGAAGGTTCACCCCGACATCGACCCGTGCGATGAGCGCGCTCAACACGTCGGCGACGAAGCGCCCGGCCGGTCTCATCTGCTCGATCTCGGCCGGTGTTCGATACTCGATCACGCTGAGATTCTGCCGTACGCGTCCCAGCACACAGTCCGAGCAGTACGCCAACTCGACCGTGATATGGCAGACACCCGCGGCCCATCGTCGGATACCTGGCTGCTGTACCCAGACTGTTCACGCTGTAGCTGGCAGGCACGCCATGCACAGCGTCAACACCCCCACGTAGCGTGGGATGTTGACGCAAACGCTCTCGGACCCCGATCGACGCGATTAGCCGGTAATGGAGTCCTCGTAATCGCTGATCTCGGCAACCTTCGCCCCGGACGGGGTGCTCGGGTCGAAGACGTAGTTGAGCCATTCTCGGGCAAGCCTGCGAGCGAGCTGGAGGCCGATGACACGTTGGCCGAGAGTAAGAATCTGGCAGTCGTTGGACAGAATCGACCGTTCGACACTGAAGGAGTCGTGGGCAACCGTGGCACGGATGCCTGGCACCTTGTTGGCTGCAATGGCGACTCCGATGCCCGTGCCGCAGACCAGGATCGCCCGGTCCGCTTCTCCAGCTGCGATCTTCTTTCCTGCTGTGATTGCGACCGACGGGTATGACGACCCCTCGAGGTCCTCCTTGAACACGCCAAGATCGACGACCTCGACTCGATCATCAGCTTGCATGTCGGCGAAGATGCGGTCCTTGTAGTCGAAGCCCGCGCTGTCACTCCCCACCAAGAGCCGAATGGGACCGCTCATGTGGACTGCCCTTTCTTGTCCATGGACTCTGTCGCTCCGGAGGTGTCTGCCTCGGGATCGCCGAGCACGTTGCCGACCGCCGTCACAATCAGGGCGAGCGAGATCGCACCCGGGTCCGGTGTGCCAACGCTTCGCTCCGCAAGCGGTCGTGCCCGCCCGATCCTCGGGGTGAGAGATGCGGTTGCCTCCGCAGCAGTTCTGCAGACGTCCGCCGCAGCCTGCCACGCTCCGGACACTGAGGCTCCGGAATCGATCTGCTCGACCAGCGTGTTCACGAACGGGAACAACGCATCGAGCATGGTCTTGTCGCCGAGTTCGGCTTTGCTGAACTCCTGCAAGTGCCGAACTGACTCCTGGACGGCATCAGCCAGCCGCCGGGCCGTCACCGCCTCGGTGTTTCCGAGTCCCTTGCCGACCCCCTCCAGCAGCAGTCCCCACAAGATGCCGCTGGTGCCGCCAGCCTTGTCTCCAAAGGCGTGGCCCGCTGCGGCGAGCACGGTTTCAACCCCACCCTGCGCTTCATTCGCAGCCATGGCGGCCGCCTTCGAGCCGCGGGACATGCCAATTCCATGATCACCGTCACCTGCGATCGCATCGAGCCGACCTAGGTACACCTTGTTCTCTTCCACGACCGCGTGAATGGCATCCACAGCCTTACGAGCGATCTCCGCTGCCGCGATCGACTCCTCGCTGGCCTCAGCCGTCACCGCCTCCGCGACATGGCCGGCACCGGCGCGTCGGGTGGTGAACCGCTCGCTCGTCACGGCCGTGCCGCGCCGGAACGCTGGGGTTTCCGCCGGCGCGACCCAGTAGCCTTCGAGCTCCTGGTCCAGCCAGGTGATCGACAGCGAGCAGCCTGCCATATCGAGGCTGGTGACCAGCTCGCCAACCTCGGGAGACACCTGCTCGACGCCGTCCGCCTCAAGGAGTTCGGTGACGTGGCCGTACAAGACGAACAGTTCCTCGTACTTGGTGGCGCCAAGCCCGTTGAGAAGCACCGCCGCCCGTCCGCTGACTCCGTCCGGGCGCTCCGCGAGAACCGTCTCGACAAGCTTCGCAGCCAAATCTTTGGCCGGCATCCATGAAGCCGAGGTGATTCCAGGCTCGCCATGGATCCCAAGCCCGAAGTCCATGTGCCCCTCGTCGACGGTGAACAGCGGTTGGTCTGAACCAGGCATCGTGCAGCCGTGGAAGGCGACGCCGAAGGAGTACGTCGCGGCATTGGCCGCGCGCATCACGCGCTCGACTTCATCGAGGTTGGCACCGCTCTCGGCCGCTGCCGAAGCGATCTTGTACACCGTGAAAGTGCCCGCGATACCCCGCCGCTTCTGCTGCTCCTCCGGACTAGCCGAGGCCACGTCGTCGGTCACGTAGACGATCCGGGTGTCGATTCCTTCATTGATCAGCCGCTCGGCCGCGACACCGAAGTTCAGCCGGTCCCCGGCGTAGTTGCCGAACCCCAGCACCACCCCGGCGCCCCCGTCCGCCGCCTTCGAGATCCGATAGACCTGCTCGGCGGACGGCGACGCGAACAAGTCGCCGAGCACTGCGCCGTCGGCGAAACCGGTCCCAACGACGCCGTTGTAGGACGGATAGTGGCCGGAGCCGCCGCCAATGACCAGGCTGACCTTCCCCTCCAGCGCTCCGCCTGCCCTGACGAAGCCGGAGGCACCTGGGACACGCTGCACGTATTGCGGATACGCCGCCGCGAATCCCTTGATCACTTCGCTCTTGAACTCGGCGGGATCGTTGTAGATGTGCGTCACGGGAGCCTCCAGGAAATGTGTCGGTGCGACGGCTCTGACATCGCTATGTGATCACGGGATGAGCGAGACTTTGATCGATTCCTTGCCGCTGGCTACTAGGTCGAGACCCTTCTGGAAGTCGGCCAGAGGCAGCTGGTGGGTACAGATCTTGTCCATCGGCAGCCGTCGGGACTCGAGCATCCGGATCGCGGCAGGCCAGCAGTCGGGCCCCAGGTGAGCGCCGCGTACGTCGAGCTCCTTATCGTCACTGATGATCGACCAGTCGACGCTGACGTTGCTGCCGAACACGCTGTACTCGACATAAGTACCGAGCTTGCGCAGTAGGTTCAGGCCCTGGGCGACGGCGGAGGGATGTCCACTGCCCTCCAGGTAGACGTCGGCTCCATAGCCGCCGGTCATGTCTTTGATCTTCGTCACTGCGTCCTCCGACCCGATGTTGATGACGACGTCGGCGCCGCATTCCTTCGCGATGTCCAACTTGTCCTGGGCAATGTCGAGGGCGACGACCAGCTTGGGGTTCTTGGATTTTGCGCCAGCGATCATGCCCAGGCCGATTGGGCCGCAGCCCGCGACGACGACGACATCGTCGAACTTGATGTCGCCCCGTTCTACGCCGTGCAGCGCACAGGATAGTGGCTCGGTGAAGGCGGCGTGTGCGGGCGGCAGGTCGGAAGAGATCTTGTAGACCAAAGCGTCTTTGTTGTAGATCATGTACTCGGCCATGCCGCCCGGCGTGCGGCGCTTGAAGCCGAACATGTCGTGTGGGGCGCACATCCAGTACTCACCGTTCAGGCAGTAGCGACACTTCCAACACGGCACGATCTGCTCTGCGACAACGCGGTCGCCAACCGCGATTCCCCAGCGAGATGCGGCAGCGTCATCAAGCTGAACAACTGTTCCGACGAACTCGTGGCCCGGAATGACCTCGGTCTCAGCCCAGGCTGGACGGTTTTCATCGCCCCAGAACTTCGCGGCTCCGTGGTAACACTTGAGGTCGCTGGCACAGATGCCCGTCGCCTCGACCTTGATCAACGCCTCGCCTGGTCCCGGCCTCGGGACGGCAACTTCCTCCAGCTGGTAATTCTCAGGCCCGTGACAGATAACGGCCTGCATGGTGTCGGGAATGTGGTTGGCCTGACCGGCCGGGGATTCGGACATGCGAGCCTCCATGCTGAGTTGCGGGGGCAGCGAACTCGCGCCACCGACGCCCCGCCCCAGTCGGGACGCTGATCAGCACACTAATCGCATGTCAATCCCGAATACGACCTCCACCTTGTGCCACACCACTGCCGTCCTCTTGCCGACTTGCCAGAATCCAGTTGAGCTGTTGGGTCAACTGGATTCTGACAAGGCGGAGGATGGCGGATGAGGATCGTCGTGACCGGAGGCCAAGGTCTGCTGGGTACTGAGGTCGTGCGCAGGCTTGAGTCTGGCGGGGCGACCGTGACCTCAGCAAGCCGACGTACTGGTGTTGATCTAGCTACTGGAGGCGGACTCGAGGCAGCGCTGCAAGACGCCGAGTGCGTGATTCATGCGGCCACCCATCTGCTGCGCCACCGCAGAGTCGATCTGGACGGGACCCGCCGGATGATCAATATCTTTGCGAGCCGGCCCGCGCCGCCACACGTGATATACGTCTCGATTGTCGGCTGCGACCGCAGCCCGCTGCGGTATTACCGCGCCAAATACGCCTGCGAACTGGTATTGGAGCGCAGCAGACTGCCGGTGACGGTGGTTCGCGCGACGCAATTCCACACGTTGGTGGCCTCAGTTGCTCGCGCGGCGACGGCCGGTCCGCTGTCGTTCGTTCCGCGGGGCATGTCATTCCAGCCGTGCGACCACCGTTGGATTGCCGCGGAGATCGCCGACATTGCACTAGGGCCGGCACCGTCGGGCTACCAGCGGGCTGCTGATCGGGCCGGACCTGAGCGTCTCAGCCTGGCCGAGGCGGCAGCACTGATCCGCGGGAAGAAAGGCAAGCCGCCGCCGCGGCTCATCACATTTCCGCCCATCGGCGGCACTCTGCGGGCGTATCAGGCGGGCGCCAACTTACCGGATCCCGATGCGAAGATCGGCGGCTCATCCTTCCGAGCGTTTCTTGGGTAAGAAGCGCGAACTGCTTCGCTCACACCGTGAGGGCCTTGAGCTCGGCGAGCAGCTTGCCCATGGTGTCCTTGGCATCTCCGAAGAGCAGAGTGGTTGTCGGCTCGTACAGCAGCTCGTTCTCAATGCCGGCGAAGCCCGGCCGCATGGAACGCTTCATGAAGACGACCTGGCGCGCCTGGTTGGCATGCAGGATCGGCATGCCGTAGATCGGAGCGCCAGGTGTGGTCTCGGCCGCCGGATTGACCACATCGTTCGCGCCAACCACTAGCGCCACGTCGGCCTGCTTGAACTCCGGATCGATCTCGTCCATCTCTTTGAGCTGCTCGTACGGCACCTGAGCCTCGGCAAGCAGCACGTTCATGTGCCCCGGCATTCGACCAGCGACTGGGTGGATGGCGTAATCGACGCGTGCGCCGCGCTCGATCAACAGGTCGACCAGCTGACGCAGCGTATGTTGCGCCTGCGCGACCGCGAGGCCGTAGCCCGGGACAATGATCACGCGCTGGGCATACGCGAGCAAGATCGCCACATCGGCCGGCCCTGTCGCCTTCACGGGCCGATCACTGACAGTGGTGGCGCCAAGGGTGGATCCGCCTTTGAGTGCACCGAACAGGATGTTGATCAACGATCGGCCCATGGCGTTGGCCATCAAGCGAGTAAGCAAGGTGCCGGCAGAGCCAACCAGGGTGCCGGCAACCAGCAGGAGAATGTTCTGGAGCAGGTAGCCACTGGCTGCGACGGTCAGCCCGGTGAACGCGTTCAACAGCGAGATCACGATCGGTACGTCGGCACCGCCAACGGGCAACACCAGCAAGACGCCCAGCCCGGCGCCGACAGCCGCGAGCAGTAGTGCGAAGAACATGCTGGGCACCAGCACCAGACCGACGCTGAGGCCTACCGCGGCCAGCAGGCCCAGCCCATACAAGATCGGGTATCCGCGGAACACCACTGGCCGCGTAGTCATCAACTCCTGGAGCTTGAGGAAGGTGACCACGGAGCCGGCGAAACTCACCGAACCCACCACGATAGTGAAGGCGGTGGCGATCAGGTCGAAGACCTGCGTTGAACTAGCACCCAGCTCGGTCAGCTCGATGATCGCCACAATCGCGGCCGCGCCGCCTCCGACCCCGTTGAACAGCGCCACCAGTTGCGGCATCTGGGTCATTTGAACGCGGTATGCGCCGAGTACGCCGATGGCCGTTCCGGCTGCGATGGCAGCCAAGATCGGCAGCAGATGGCTCAAGTCGGAGACCACAAAAACGATCACACATGCCAACACCGCGCCGGCCGCGCCGATCAGGTTGCCCCGGCGAGCGGTCTTCGGTGAGGACAGCCCCTTGAGGGCAACGATGAAGCAGACTGCGGCCGCGAGGTAGCCCAGCTGCGCCCAGGCTGGTGTCACTGGTCGAGCTCCCGGCGGCCGGACTTCTCCAGCTCCCGACGAGGACGGGAAAACATGATCAACATCCGGTCGGTGACCACGAAACCGCCGACCATGTTGATCGATGCCAAGACAACGCCAACCAGGCCCAACACCAGGATGGGTGTCGACTGAGCGGTACCGGCCACCAAAATGGCACCGATCAAGATCACGCCGTGGATTGCGTTGGCCCCTGACATCAGCGGAGTGTGCAAAGTCGCGGAAACCTTGGAGATCACCTCGACGCCTACGAAGATGGCCAGGACGAAGATCGTCAACCAGATGATGGGTTCAGTACTCAATTCCTCAACTGCTCCCCCCGGCCTGGGTTCCGCTGAACACCTGTCCATCATGGGTCAGGCACATTGCCGAAACGATCTCGTCGTCAAAATCGGGGGCAAACCGGCCATCACGGGTCATCAACATGATCACATTCAGCAGGTTCTGGGCGTAGAGCCGGCTGGCCGGTGCAGGCATCTGACTGGGTACGTTGGCACCACCCCAGAGCTGCACTGAACCCACGCGCACCAGGCTGCCGGCCACCACGCCCTCGACGTTACCTCCGGCTTCGGCCGCGATGTCGACGACAACAGATCCTGGGGCCATCTGAAGGAGCATCTCGGTGGTCACCAGGAGTGGTGCGCGTCGTCCCGGGACGGCTGCTGTGGTGATCAACGCATCAGCAGCGGCGACGTAACTGGCGAGCAGCTCGCGTTGCCGCTCGGCGCGATCCTCAGTCATCTCACGCGCGTAGCCACCAGCGCCCTCCAGCGTCGGCAGCGGCAGCTCAATCGCCTGAGCGCCCATTGATCGAATCTCTTCTGCGGCCGCGGCGCGTACGTCGTAACCCTTGACTACCGCACCCAGGCGTCGGCACGTCGCAATTGCCTGCAGCCCAGCGACACCTGCGCCGAGTACGACGACCTGGGCCGGTGGAACGGTACCGGCGGCGGTCATACTCAGCGGGAAGAACTGGCCCAGCATCTCGGCAGCGACAATCGCTCCGCGATAACCAGCCACCATGGCCTGCGAGCTGAGAGCATCCATGGATTGGGCGCGGGAGATGCGTGGAACGTATTCCATTCCGAAGGTTGTGATCTTGCGATCACGGCGCAGAGCGATGTCGCGCGGGCGCCCAGCCAGCGGAAAGAACGAGATCGTCGCAGCTCCAGACGGCAATGGCGCCAGGCATTCGGCGTCCAGTGGTTGCACGCTCAGCACCAGGTCCGCCTCGTCGAAGGGATGTTCGGTGACTAAGGCACCAGCCGTCTCGTAGGCAGCGTCGGTCAGGAAGGCCGCCGCGCCGGCCCCTGCCTGCACGGCAACTTCGTAGCCGGCAGCCCGGAGCTTGCCCACGAGGTCAGGGATCAGCGCAACGCGGGCCTCGCCGGGAGCCAGTTCCCGGGCTACCGCGATACGCACATCATGAACCTAGTGCACCAGTTTCAGAGCTGCTCGCGCATCGCGCTTTGAATCCGCCGCTCGCAGCTATGAAGCCCAGACTGGATTCTGACAAGTCGTTCTGGTAGCTAGCGGACTTTGACTTTGATTGAGTGGTAGCCGGTCGCCCCGTTCGGCGCTGGCGGCGTGACCTCGGCGATCTGGAGCGCTCCATTTGCATCGACGGCTCGAACGGTGAGCGTGTGCGTGCCAGAGGTTGCCGGCCACTCGAACTTCCATTGCCGCCAGGTGTCAGGACCACTGGTGTCGGCGAGCTCGGCCGGCTGCCAGGCGCCCTGGTCAACCTGTACCTCGACAGCCGAAATGCCAGTGTGCTGGGCCCATGCGACTCCGGCAACGACAACGGTGCCAGGATCGATGGTCGATTTGCGTGGCACGTCGATCCGGGAAGCCAGCTTGATCGGACCGCGCGGCGACCAGCCGAGCGGGGTCCAGTAGGCCTGCTCTTCGGCGTACCTAGTGACACGCAACGAGGTCACCCACTTCGTGGCGGACACGTAGCCGTAAAGGCCGGGAACGACCATGCGTACAGGGAATCCGTGCTCGATCGGCAAAGGCTGGCCGTTCATGCCGATGGCCAGGATGGCCTCCCGGTTTGGGTCGGTCAGGGCCGACAGCGGCGTACTGGCGCTCCAGCCGTCGTGGCTCTTCGAGAGCACCATGTCGGCACCCGCGAGAGGCTTCGCCTCGGCAAGCAGCTCGCGTATGGGGTATCCCAACCACAACGCATTGCCGGCCAGATCGCCGCCGACCTCATTGGAGACGCAGGTCAGTGTGGTCATGTGCTCCACGAGCGGCTTGGCGGTGAGCTCGGCGTAGTTGATCTGAAAGGGATTCTGCACCATCCCAGTGATCCTGAGGGTCCACGTTGCAGGCTCGATCATCGGCACCTGTAGTGCGGTGTCGATCCGGTAGAAATCCTTATTCGGGGTCACGTACGGACTCAGTCCCTCGATACCGAAGTCGGCCCCCGGGGGCGGCCCAGCCGTAGGTTTCGCGGGCGTCGGCAGCTGCAGGTTCTCGCGCACGGTCTTGACCGCTGAAGAGGCCCTGGTAAGGAGCTGGCCGGTGATAGCGGCGACCGCCGATCCGGCCCCGACGAGGATCGTCCATGCCAGGAAATTCCGCCGGGCCGCGGATCGAGCCCCGCCGTCGTTGACAACTGCATCCTGCGGTGACCACTGTTGCAGCTTGCTGATCAGCGTGCTCAAGATCATGTAGCCCAGCAGCAGGCCGAGGATCGTTGGCACGTAGGCATTGAACGACGCACCTGGCTGCGCGCTGATTCCGATCAGCCCAAGCACGGCCACCACCGCGAACACTGCAGCGCCTGCGAAACGCCGGCGCCACTCCAGCTCCCCGGCCAGACCGCAGATGAGCAGGACCGCGGCGACAATGATGGCGAGCAGCACCGGTTTGTCGGCGAAGCCGAGGACCTCTTTTCCGAAGTTGACCAGCGGCGCAGGCAGCAGGTTGATAATCAGCTCACCGACGGCGGGCACCGGAGAGCCGACCGGCGCGATGAGCCACGCCGCCAGCCCGGCGAGACCGAGACCGGCCAAGCCTGAGACGGCTCCAGCAAGTCGTGCCCACCAACGGGCGGCGCGTTTCACGTCTCGCTCGTCGCGCCTGTGCACCACCCCATCCTGCGCCCGTGCTGGTAACCGGACAACGTGCCTCTGCTTACGCATCCCTCACGTACCGAGCAACGAGGTGCCGCCAGTACCTTGGCACCATGCGTCAGGACGCCCCAGGCTGCGTCGACTACTTTCCGGGTTGGGTCGAGGACGCTGATCGGCTGTTCGGAGTGCTTCAGGATCAGATTGCCTGGGAACAACACCAGCTCACGCTCTATGGACGCACCATGCCGACACCGCGGCTAACGGCCTGGATTGGAGACAGTGCATACCGCTACTCCGGCATCGTCAATGAGCCGGCCCCATGGCCAGAAGCCCTGGCGAGCCTGCAGGAGCGTCTTCGGCAGGAACTGGGTGTCGACTTCAACTCCTGCCTGGCCAATCTCTATCGGGACGGCACCGACTCGATGGGCTACCACAGCGACAACGAACCCGAACTGGGCCAGCGACCGATTATCGCTTCGATCAGCCTTGGAGATAGGCGGCGATTCGTGCTGCGGCATCGGACCACCGGTGAGCGATGGAGTTGGGACCTAGGCCATGGCGATCTGCTGGTCATGCGGGATGAGTCTCAGAGCGACTACGCGCATGCGGTTCCCAAGACGTTGCGACCGGTCGGGCCTCGGATGAACCTCACCTTTCGGTGCTTCCGGCAGAGTCACGGAGTTGACGCGCTGGAAACTTCACTCTAGATGCTCGGTTTAGGCACAAATCTGGCTCGCAGCCTCATCTGGAGTGAATATTCCAGCGAACTTCGTGCTCGCGTTAACATCGGGACCTTCTTTGAGGCCTTCACTAAGTGTGAGGGCTTTTCGAGAAGACGTTCAGCAGGTTCTGGCCACAGAGGGTGTCATCGTTCGTCGTGACCATCCCAAGCTCATAGGCACGATCGAACGGCTGGTCCGCAATGGCCATCTCCGCCCGGTCTTACCAGGCGTATACGCCGAGCCGGGAGCGTGCGACTCGATCAGGACACGGATTCTGGCGGTCATGCACTGGGATCCGGACGCGGTGCTCCTTGGTTCAGCAGCTGCCTGGGTGTCCTTCTGGCCGGAGATTCGGATGACGCACATCTTGTGCAGTGTGAAGCATCACCGCCGGACCCAAGCGGGCTATGAGTTCACCCGGCAGCAGATCCCCGCCGAACTTATCGTCAATCGCTCCGGGATTCGCTACACGTCACCGGCGCTGACGGCATTGGATCTGTGCGGGACGATGGGTGGCGACGCGATCGATCAGGCTCTGCGAGCTCGGGCCACAACCCTTGGGCAGCTATATCGTGCGCTGGAGCTCACGGGAGGACGAAAGGGCAATCGAACCAAGCGCCAGTTGCTGCTCGACTCCCGGGCCGAGCCCTGGTCAAAGGCGGAGCGCCTGTTCCATCGCCTGCTGCGAGACGCCGGAATCACCGGATGGCACGCGAATCAACCGGTCGTGCTGGGCAACTCGAGGTTCTATGGAGACGTCGTGTTTCGCCGCCTCAAGCTAGTCATTGAGATTGACGGCAGGCTCTACCACACAGGAGCTGAGGTTTTCGAGACAGATAGGTGGCGGCAGAACCTCCTCGTCCTGGACGGCTGGTGTGTGCTGCGCTTCACCTGGACCATGATCGAGGAGCGCCCAGAGGAGGTCATCACGATGGTGCGTGAAGCGATCGAAATGCTCAACGTCCCGCGAGCCTAAGAGCACTCAGAATGGCCTACGACCGGCCGCTGGCCCGGCACCAACAGGTACCGCAGGCCGTTCCTCCGGCTCCTCGATAGCTGCGGTGAATTGCGAGTTGTAGAGATCGAAGTAGTGCCCTCGGGCCTCGAGCAGTTCCTGATGGGTGCCTTGCTCGACGATTCGGCCGTTCTCCATCACCAAGATCACATCGGCATCCCGAATGGTGGAGAGCCGGTGGGCAATGACGAAGCTGGTCCGATCGGACCGCAGCGCAGCCATGGCGCGCTGCACCAGCACTTCGGTTCGGGTGTCGACCGAGCTGGTTGCCTCGTCCAAGATCAGCAGCGCCGGATCGGCCAGAAATGCCCGCGCGATCGTGATCAGCTGCTTCTCGCCAGCGCTGATATTGCTGGCCTCCTCATCGAGCACCGTGTCATAGCCGTCCGGCAACGCGTGCACGAAGCGATCAACATAGGTCGCCTCCGCCGCGGCATGGATCTCTTCTTCGGTTGCCGTTGGCCGACCATAGGCGATGTTCTCCCGGATGGTGCCGTGGAACAGCCAGGTGTCCTGCAGCACCATTCCGATGTTGCTTCGCAGCGCCGACCGCGGCACCGTTGCAATGTCCACTCCATCGAGGGTGATCCGGCCACTGTCCAACTCGTAGAACCTCATGATCAGGTTGACTAGTGTGGTCTTGCCGGCACCCGTCGGGCCAACGATGGCCACCGTGCTTCCCGGCTCGGCGACCAGTGACAGATCCGTGATCAGCGGCTCTCTACGCTTTTCCGAGAGTTCAAGGGGGTTGTCCCCCTTGCCGTTTCCGGCGTCGTAGGAGAACCAGATGTGCTCGAACGCCACCCGCCCGCAGGTCGGGTTGAGCGAGCCGGCCTCCTCCGGCACCTGCTCTTCTTCATCGAGCACCTCGAAGACCCGTTCGGCGGATGCGACACCAGATTGCAGCAGGTTCGCCATCGAGGCCAGCTGAGTCAGCGGCTGGGTGAACATTCGGGTGTACTGGATGAACGCCTGTACGTCGCCGAGGTTCATCGTGCCACTGGCCACCCGGAGTCCGCCGACCACGGCGATCGCCACGTAGTTCAGGTTTCCGATGAAGAACATCGTCGGCATGATCAAACCGGAGACGAACTGGGCGCCGAAGCTGGCGCGGTACAACGTGCGGTTCCGTTCCCCAAACACCGCCTCGACCTCGCGCTGCCGGCCGAACACCTTCACCAGCGAATGCCCGGTGAACGCCTCTTCGATGTGCCCGTTCAACTCTCCGGTGGACTTCCACTGCTGGATGAAGAGCTTCTGTGCGCGACGGCCGATCAACGCAGTCACCGAAATCGCTACCGGGATCGTGATCAACGCGATCAGCGCCAGCACCGGTGATACCACGAACATCATCACAGTGACACCGATAACGGTGAGCAGCGAGGTGAGCACCTGGCTCAGCGTCTGCTGCAGCGCCTGTGAGATGTTGTCGATGTCATTGGTAACCCGGCTCAAAAGCTCGCCGCGGCTCTGCTTGTCAAAGTAGCTGAGTGGCAGCCGGTTGATCTTCGCCTCGACCTGGCTACGCAGGGCGTAGATCGAGCGCTGCACTGCGCCGTTCAACAGGTAACCCTGCAACCACAAGAACAACGCCGCGACCAAGTACAGCACCAGGGCCAGCAACAGGAACTGACTCAGCAGCGTGAAGTCGATGCCCTGGCCTGGTATCACATTCAGCCGATCGACCATCTCGGCGAACTTGTCATTACCCTGAGCTCGCAACTCGGCGACTACCTGTTCCTTGGTTGCCCCACTCGGCAAGTCCTTGCCCAGTACGCCAGTGAAGATCACGTCGGTGGCCATGCCCAAGATCTTTGGCCCCAGCACGTTCATCACAACGCCCGCGACGGCCAGCAGCACGGCCAGGCTCAAGATCAACCGCTCCGGCGCCAGATGCCCCAGCAACCGCCTGAGCGAGGGCAAGAAGTTCAGCGACTTCTCGACCGCACGCTGCTGTCCGAACATGCGCCCGCTGCCTGCCGGCGGACCGTACTTTGGCCGTTCAGGAGCCTTGCGTACGGGCTGCCCATTGCCCGCGGCGCGAGCCGAGCGCATCGAGTTGGTTTCGCCGTTCCCGCTCACGCTGCAGCCTCCTCTGCGCTGAGCTGGGAATCGACGATCTCCACATAGGTGGCGCAGCTCGCGAGAAGCTCCTCGTGGGTACCGCAGCCGACGATCTCGCCGTGCTCCAACACAACGATCTTGTCCGCGTCGGCGATAGTCGCCACCCGCTGCCCGACGATGATCACTGCGGCATCGGCCGTTTCCCGTTTCAACGCCGCGCGCAGCCGTGCATCGGTGGCGACGTCCAGCGCTGAGAAAGAGTCGTCGAAGACATAGATCTCCGGCCGCTTCACCAGCGCCCGTGCAATCGACAGGCGCTGTCGCTGACCGCCGGAAACATTGGTGCCGCCCTGGGAGATGGGCGCCTCCAGCTGGCCAGGCATTTCGCGTACGAAGTCCTCGGCCTGAGCCACCCGAAGCGCCCGCCACAGCTCCTCATCGGTTGCATCCGGCTTGCCGTAGCGCAGGTTGCTGGCGACGGTGCCCGAGAAGAGGAAGGCCTTCTGCGGCACCAGCCCGATCCTGCTCCACAGCAGCTCAGGATCACACTCTCGCACCTCGGCGCCATCCACTTTGACCGATCCGCCAGTGGCATCGAACAGCCGCGGGATCAGCGAGATCAGGGTGGATTTGCCGGCGCCGGTGGAACCGGTGATCGCAGTCGTCTGTCCAGGTTCAGCCGTAAACGTGATCTCTCGCAGCACCGGCGATTCCGCTCCCGGATAGGTGAACTCCGTGTCCTGGAAGGAAACCACGCCGGCAGCCGGCAGCTCACTGACCGGATGCTGCGGCGCCAGCACCGAGGAGCTGGTATCAAAGACCTCCTGGATCCGTTCGGCACTGACCGCGGCCCGCGGCGCGATCATCAGTAGGAAGGTCGCCATCATCACCGACATCAAGATCTGAATCAGATAGGTCAGGAAGGCCGTCAGCGCTCCGATCTGCATGTCGCCGGCATCGATGCGCCATGCACCAAACCACAACACGGCAACGCTGGAGACATTCAGAACGAACATCACGATCGGAAAGATCGTCGCCATCAACCGCCCTACCGAAGTGGCCGTATCGGTGAGTTCGGTGTTGGCGCGTGCGAAGCGCGCTGTCTCGTATGGTTCGCGGACAAACGCCCGAACCACCCGGATGCCGGTAATCTGCTCGCGCAGGATCCGGTTGACATTGTCGATTCGCGCCTGCATCAGCCGGAACAGCGGCCCCATCTTCCGGATCACCAGGAAGATCGAGAACGCGAGCACTGGCATCGCCACTGCGACCAGCCAGGACAACCCGACATCGGTACGCAGCGCCATGATGATGCCGCCGATCATGGTGATCGGCGCTGCCACAAACATGGTGCCGCTCAGCAGCACCAACATCTGCACCTGCTGCACGTCGTTGGTATTGCGAGTGATCAACGTGGGTGCACCGAAGTGGTTGAGCTCCCGGGAAGAGAAGGAGAGCACGCGCTCGAAAAGTGATGCGCGTACGTCGCGACCGAAGCTCATCGCCGTCTTAGCGCCCAAGTAGGTAGCCCAGATGGAGCAGCCAACCTGTACCAACGTGACGACAAGCATGATCGCGCCGGTACGCCAGATGAACGCGGTGTCGCCCTTGGCCACGCCCTCATCGATGATCGCCGCATTCAGACTGGGCAGCAGCAGCGCAGCCATGGTGCCGGCGAGCGACAAGATCAGCAGGCCAGCGATAGGGCGCTGGTAGCGAGCGAGGTAGGTGCGGAGCAGGCGGATCAGCATGATGCCCGCTCTCGATCAGGTGCCCGGTGCCGGCGGATGCCGTAGAGAACAAGATCAACGATCTGTTGCGGTTCGG
>DATEWO010000353.1:0-2073 GCA_035257925.1 Propionibacteriaceae bacterium
GGATCCGCTCGATGGTCCGGTACACCGTGGATCGCCCGACGCCGAAGAGTTCCGCGAGCTCAGCTTGGGTATAGCTACCGGAGTCGTGCAGCTCCAGCAGATGCTTGGCCTGATTCGGCTTCAACTTCGGCTGCTTGCCACACAGCCGGCCCTTCGCCTTCGCAACCTTCATCCCTCACGAGTCCATCGTCGGATCAGGTCGGATTCGAACTCCGCGACACATCGCCAGAACGTTGAACAGCAGCCGTCCGTCCGACGGGTCGGTGGAATCGTGCATGGAGCCCGCCAAGGCTGAACCTCACGTTTCGCTTCGTCAGCTCGTCCACGATGTCGCGAGCATCGGCCAGCGACCGCGCCACCCCGATCCCACGCGTGGCCTTTTCTTTGATCAACTTTGATCAATCTGATTGGCGTGGGCGCGCGATCCCTGCGGGTGGATGCGGCAATCGGTTTTCGCGCGCGCGTGCGCGTCTCGTCCGCGTAAGGAGGTCCGCGCAGCCGGCGCCCCGATGCCCAGTCAGGGGCCGCCTGCGGATTACAGCCTGCCGAACTCCAAGCGTATGTATCCCAGTGTCACGATCAGCTCGTTATTCGCACAGGCCACGCCGGCCTCCCCATCAGAGGCGAGCACATTGCCGAGCTGTGACATGGGCAGCGATTTCTTCAGCCTGCCGAAGCTGAGTGTGGCAGTGCCGTCGCTCTGTCCGACCGTAAAGGTCGCTCTATCGCCTTGCATTTGATAATTGCCGCTGATCGTCCCGTCCACCAGCAGACTAGGAGTCGGACCGGGCAAGCTGAGCTTGATGGGTTCCATGCCCGCCCCACTGAGCAGATAAGAACCGTTGTCGAACGTGACAGTGACGTCTCCACCCTCGCCGGTGCCGTAGGTACCGCGCTCCCCCACTCCGACGAACCGGACAAGCCGATAGCGCCCGCTCAAACACTCATTTGCCGGGACGGCCGGATTTAACGCGGTGCTCGGGCTGGCGGTGGCAGGAGCCGCCGCGGGTGGCTCGCTGCTCGGTGTCGCGGTTGGAGCGGATGCTGCTGAGCCACCAGAGCAGGCGGCCAGGGCGAGCAGCAGTGTTGTGAATACCGCGATGAAAAGCCGCTTCAGAATTCTCTCCCCGATTCGAGCAACCGGCTCAGCATATGTGCCCAATCCCGCGCATCGAAGGCGCCGACCCGCCTAAGAATCTCGGCGCGTGCGTATGGATGTTGCTACCAGGTCTAAAAAATTCTGGGCACCGGGGCGCGTGTGGCGAGGGGAGCGTCAGTTATCCCCTTCGAGAAGGAGTTTGTCGAAGTAGGCGACGAAGAAGCAGAGCAGGCACCCTACAGCCAGCATGGTCTGGACGGTTGTGAGCCCAGGTTCGTCAGGGCTTGCGATCCCGGCAAACAAGGTGAGCCCCAAGGTCCCCAACTGGGAAATCATCACGATGAACGCGATGCGCCTCACCTTGTCGAACAATGTCGACGGTTCCGGTAGCGCAAGTGCGGTTGGTATCGCAGTTCCGTCGGCTCGGTCGGTGCGGGGGGTCGATGTTCGGCTGCAAGGGCCATTCCTCGTCATCGGGGTTGGGATCGGCGATGATAGGCCACTCGTCGTTAGGACCGGTCAACGATGGGCTCCAATCTTGGCTGGGGTCAGTCGTCATCGCCGGGGCTTTGCTGAGATGCTTTAACACGTCTGTTGGTAGCCAGTGATTGTGTTGTTGTGTGATCGGCGGCGTCGAGCGCCGAATATTTCCGCCGGGAGCGACGGGACGTAACGACCTCTCGTGCATGTCAGGGGTTCTGCTGCTGCAGGCTCTCCTGCTCCTCGGGGTTAGTTCAACTAAGAACTTTGCGATCCTCTGATCTTGAAGAAGCCGATCCCTACCGCGACGGTCACGCCATACCCGGGCGTGGGTCGAAGTCACGGTACGCACCGCAACGTGCACAGGTTTTGTAGCGTTGGCCTTCGTCGTTGACCATCATGCGCCAGTCATGGAAGGTCAACCAGCACCTGAGTGGCTTTTTCATGGCGGAAGCGTATCGCCGGTTGCGGTGTATGCAGCACGGCCACGGGAG
>DATEWO010000354.1:0-2355 GCA_035257925.1 Propionibacteriaceae bacterium
CGCTGAGCCAATCGCCGCTGAGCCAATCGCCGCTGAGCCAATCGTCGCCGACCTTGGGGCGCTCAGCTACGACGAGCGAGTTGTCATCGTCTTGGATAGCTACGCCGAGTTGCCCAGTATGCAGATCGCCGAGGTCCTCCAGCGCCCGGTCGACGAAGTGCTCCTCCTGGCCCGCAAGGCGCGCACAGCACTGGCCGCCGGACATCCACGACGTACGAATGAGGAAGTACTCGTTCAGGAGCTCAGAGATGCGATCCCGGACGCCATGCGCAAACCCCACGACAGCGCCACCGATCTGGCCCATGGACGCCAGCTCCGCAATCGCCGCTGGATCAAGCGAGGGTCAGCGGCACTCGTCGCGGTGGTGCTGATTGTCATCGCGGCCGCCGTACTCCTCCCGACACGCCCACCGGTTCCCCAGGCCGCACCACCGCAGCCGACCCCTACAGCGCTCACTGTGAACTGCGAGCCATCTAGTGCGACATGCCAGGCGCAGATCTTGTTCAGGTGGCGGTCCAGGATGACCGAGGTCGCTCGGTCTCATCTGGATCCAACCGGCGAGTATTTCAGCGGATTCGGCTACTTCTACGACAGCCGTTACAACACCCCAAGCTTCTGGTCCGGCGACGGCGGTGCCCTCGCCTTCCAGATGTTCCGGCTCGACAAGGGCGCCACGGAGGTTTACCTGCAGGTCGCCACGAGCCGCAAGTTCGCCGTACGCTGCGGCGCCACCACCCACCAAGAGTGTCTGGGTTTCAAGTCCATGGATGGCAATTCCTACCTGATGACCGACTCAACACTGCGGCGCCGGGGCATCGAGGTTCAGTACAGCCCAAACGGCGACGAAGTAATCACCGTGATTGCCCGCAACACCCAGCGCGGCCAGATCCTTGACATCAGCCGCGGCGACCTGATCAAGCTGGTGCAGGATGAGCGGATTCACTTACCCGAGCGATGCTGTTACCGACGCTAGGTTTATCGTCACGGCAGCACTAGACGACCTCAGGCGGCTTAGGCGGCCAAGTCAATCGAGTCGTCGCGATGATCGTCGGGCTTGAGCGGGGTCGGTGTCGGCGTATCGGATTCGTCCTTGTCGCGGCCACGGGGATAGTCGAGCAGGGAGGGAATGATCGCCAGCAACACGATGACGATGACGCCGACAACGGCAACCACCGTGATCAAGAGCTGGAAGATGGTCATGGTGTAATCATGGCTCGCCGAACTGTGAAAAGCACCTATCTGAGCTTTGCTAACCCTGAATGATCGTCAGAATGGCGAGATGAACGCCTGGGCCGTACACCAACCAGGGCCGATCGAGAGTGAACCGCTGCGGCAGGTGGAACGCAGGGTGCCAACCCCGCTCGCCAGCCAAGTCCGCGTCAAAGTCACCTGCTGCGGCGTCTGTCGCACCGATCTGCACCTGGCCGAAGGGGACTTGCTGCCCAAGCATCCCAGCATCACCCCTGGTCACGAGGTAGTTGGGGTTGTCGATGCGCTCGGTGATGGCGCAAGCCGGTTTGCCCGTGGTGACCGGGTCGGTGTCGCTTGGCTCGGCGGCACTGATGGCAGCTGCCGATTCTGTCGCCGCGGCGCCGAGAATCTGTGCATCGCGCCTACCTTCACCGGCTGGGACAGTGATGGCGGCTACGCAGACTTCTGTCTGGTTGACGAGGCGTTCGGGTACGCGCTGCCGGCCGGAATTGACGACCAGCAGGTCGCTCCCCTGCTGTGCGCGGGCATCATCGGCTATCGCGCGTTGGTGTGCGCGGCGGTTCCACCCGGCGGCTCGCTCGGTATCTACGGTTTCGGTGGTAGCGCCCACCTCACGGCACAGGTGGCGCTGGCGCAGGGCCTGCGGGTCCATGTGCTGACGCGGGGCGAGGCGAACCGGAAGCTGGCGCACGAGCTCGGCGCTGACTCGGTGGGCGACGCCCACGATGTGCCGCCTGAGCCACTGGACGGAGCGATTCTGTTCGCCCCAGCGGGCGAGCTGGTGCCGACCGCGTTACGGGCGCTCGATCGGGGCGGCACGCTCGCCCTCGCCGGCATCTGGTTGTCCGACATTCCCGGCCTCAATTACCAGGACACGCTCTTCCAAGAGCGCAAGCTGCGGTCAGTGACGGCGAATACGCGCGCTGATGGGGAGACCTTCCTCCGACTGGCGGAGCGGCTCGGCGTACGCGCCACAACCGTTTCCTATCCGATGAGCGAGGCGCCGCGAGCACTGGCGGATCTCAAGCACGGACGATTCAGCGGAGCCGCCGTACTACACAATTGAGATTGGTTTCATCCGAACGAGCTCGCCGATCGCCTGGACTTCCACCGGCCCGACGCGGCAACACCCACCGACGAGGC
>DATEWO010000355.1:0-4878 GCA_035257925.1 Propionibacteriaceae bacterium
GGCGGCCGGCTCGGCAGCGTCCCCAACCGTTTGCTGTACGGAGCCACCGTGCCGGTATGTGTTGTCCCCGAGGCCTGGCATGCACCCGATGGCGGTGTGATCTCCAAGATCGGCGTGGCCTTCGTTGACACGAAGGACGGCCACGAGGCGCTCCGTGCCGCGGTCCGCGCGGCCAGCAGGATCCCAGCTCGACTCGTGTTGTACAGCGTTTCGGCCCGTTCGACGGAGCACTACTCCTACATCGCAGGCCGCAGGGACGAACAGGTGTTCTACGACGCGGCGCGCGCCTCCTACACTCAGGCGCTGGACTACGCCCTCGCCGGGGTGCCGCCGCAACTCGAGCCGGAGGCGGTCCTGCTCGAGGGCGATGTGGTCGAGCGACTGGCAGAACTGGGGCCCGACGATGTGGACATGCTGGTCTGCGGGTCCCGTGGCTACGGTCCGATCCGCCGGGTGCTGCTCGGTGGCGTCTCGGCCCGCCTGGTCCGACACTCGCAACTGCCGCTCATGGTCGTGCCGCGGGCCTCGGCGGGTCCCTCAGCAACCGAGGATTGACCAGGCTGTATCACGCGTGGTGGGCGGCCTCGTGTTCTTGGTGGCCAACCGGCTCGAGTTGGAAAGTGCAGTGGGATACATCGAAGTGCCCGCCCAGGCACTCACCTAGCCGATCCAGCACCTCACCGGAGCGGCCCTCGCTGATGCAGGCGTTGTCCACGATGACGTGCGCGGACAGCACAGGTACGCCGCTGGTGATCGTCCAGGCGTGCAGGTCGTGCACGTCGACAACCCCGCGTACCCGCTTGATGTGGTCACGTACCTCGGCAAGGTCCACACCCTGAGGTGTGGCTTCCAGGAGCACGTCCACGACCTCGCGGAGCAGCGACCAGGCGCGCGGGATGATCACCACCACGATGACAAGCGAGGCGATCGCATCGAAAGGCGTCCACCCGGTGATCAAGATCAGCACCGCAGCGGCGATGACGGCCAACGAGCCGAGTAGGTCGCCGAGCACCTCAAGGTAGGCGCCGCGCATGTTCAGGCTCCTGGCCTGCGCCGGCCGAAGCACCAGAAGTCCGGCCAGGTTGGCCAGTGCGCCGACGACAGCTATCACCAGCATCAGGCGGCTGTCGATCTCGACGGGGTCGCGCAGCCGATCGACGGCTTGGATCAGCACCCAAACCCCGACCGCTACCAGCAGCAACGCGTTGCCGAGGGCCGCCAGGACCTCAGCACGCTGCAGGCCAAACGTGCGTTTCACAGTGGCGGCCCGGGTCGCCAGGGAGGCTGCGATGAGCGCCAAAATCAGGCCGGTGGAGTCGGTCAGCATATGGCCGGCGTCTGCCAGCAAGGCGAGCGAACCTGCAATGAGTCCGCCGACAACCTCAGCGATCATCACCGCGCCCGTGATCACGAGTACGATGACCAGCCGCTTCCGGTGCGTGCCGGTAGCGGTCAGCTCATGGCCATGCCCGCTGCCCACCGACCGCACCTCCTTCCGTGCCTCCAATGCTGACAAGTCGACCAAAGGCTGACACCAACCGGTCAGTGACTTCAGGTTCACGCACGGCAATCCGGATCCAGTCCGGCCCGAGGCCGGGGAACGTCTCGCCACGGCGTACCGCAAAACCATGGTCTCGCAATGCCAGGCGGATCCAGCCAGGTTCGCGGTTGCCGCGTACGCCACTGGTGTCCACCAGCACGAACGGAGCAGTCGGCTGGCCTGCGACGTTGAGGCCTAAATCGGCCAGTTGATCGACCAGGTAGGCCCGCCGGCCGGCGATCTCCTGCGCCGTGGCGGCGGCAAGGCTGCGGGCCTCCGGGGTCAAGCAGGCGACCATGGCTGCCAGCGCGGGGGTGGACACCGACCAGGGGGGTTGCTGGCGACGCATGGCCGCAATCAGCGTCGGGTCACCGATCACATACCCCGCGCGCAGTCCGGCCAGGCCCCAGGTCTTGGTCAGCGACCGGAGGATCACCAAGCCGGTCAGGTCATTGCTGATCATGGTTTCGGTTTCTCCGGGCACGGCATCCATGAAGGCCTCATCAACAACCACGATGCGTTCCGTCCGGCGCAAGGAGTTGATCAAAGGCCGCGGGTGCAGCACGCTGGTCGGGTTCGTCGGATTGCCGATCACGACCAGATCCGCATCCGCCGGCAGCAGGTCGAGGTCGAGCCGGAAGCCGCTCGACGGCGACAAGACCAGTCGCTGCGGCCGTTGTCCAGCCGCCAGCAGCGCCGCCTCGGGTTCGGTGAACTGCGGGTGGATGATCATCGGCCGTTCCGGACGAAAGGCACGAGCCAGCAGAGTGAAGGCTTCGGCGCCTCCGGCAGTCGGCAGCACCTGATCGACTGTGACGTTGTGGGCTTCGGCAATGGCTTTGGTTGCTGTATCGGTGTTGGGATACACCGCGAGGTGCTCGGTGGTGCTGTTGATGATCGAGCTGAGCCAATCTGGGGGAGCGGACAGGCGGACATTGACCGCCAGATCGACTAAGCCTTCGGCAACGTCGGAGTCTCCGTGGTAGTGAAGATCATGAGACGGCTGCCCTTCGACAAGCTCAGGGCGCAGAGTCTTGCGCTCAGGGCAAATCGTGCTTGCGTGATCATGGACGGCCCCAGCGAACTGCTGCGCCAGCGCGGGGTACCCGGCCCAATGCACATGTACGTAGCTCGCGTGCACAGTCTCCCGACCAATGCCGGCTGGGTCGAGGGAGAAGCCGACCGGCTCACCATCCACTAACCAAGCAGGTGTTACGCCCCGGTCCGGATCGACCGTGGTGCGGTGGAACTCGTGGCCGGTCAGCCGAGTCCCAGCAGCCGCCAAGAGTTGATCATCATCGGCGATCAGGGTGCGATAGCTCAGCGTCAGCTGCTTGGTCATGATCGCAGCTGCCTCAATCGCGCCCACCATGGGCAGTCCGTCCACACTCCGGCAGAGATAGATCAGCCCAGCGCACTCGGCGACCGTCGGCATGCCGGCCCCGACCGCGGATCGGATCTCCGATCGCAGCTTGTCATTCGCGGCCAGCTCGGCTGCGTGTACCTCGGGAAAACCTCCGCCGAGGTAGAGCCCAGCCGTTCCCGGGGGAAGCTGCTCGTCTGCGACCGGGTCAAAAACCACTGGTTCACAGCCGGCAGCACGCAACAACTCGTCCGTCTCGGCGTAGCGGAAGGTGAACGCCCGGCCGGCGGCGATCGCAACTACTGGCCGCGCATCCGACGGCGGCTGTACCTGGTCGGCGGGAGACCAGAGGTCCGTTTGCAGCGCGGGCGCGGACTGTGCGATGGACATGATCGAGTCGAGTGCGACATGATCGCGGATCCGCCGACTCAGCCGAGCAATCGCTGCAGCCGCCTCCTGACGTTCCGCGGCTGGCACTAGTCCTAGATGCCGTGAGGGGACCTCGATCCCGGCATCGCGCGGCAACACCCCGAGCACCTCGAGGCCGGTCGCCTGGATCGACTCAACGATCTCGCGGGCGTGGCGATCCGACCCGGCCTTGTTGATGATCACTCCGCTGAGCCGAACGTCCGGGTCGAAGGTGTCGAGCCCGTGCAGGATTGCGGCTGCGGTACGTGAGGTGTGGGAGATGTCCATGACCATGATCACCGGAGCCTGGATCAGCGCGGCGACATGCGCGGTTGACGCAAAGCCCTTCCCGCCGATCTGGCCATCGAAGAGGCCCATAACCCCTTCGATGACCGCGATGTCGGCGGGTTCCGGAGTCCTTGCCCCATGCAGCAGCAGCGGCGCTATCTGCTGCTCGCCGCAGAGGTAGGGATCCAGGTTGCGTCCCAGCCTGCCGGTGGCCAACGTGTGGTAGCCGGGGTCGATGTAGTCCGGCCCGACTTTGAAGCCTGCGACTTTCAGACCTGTGGCAGTCAGGGCACCCATGAGTCCGGTGGCAACGGTTGTCTTGCCGTGACCCGAACCGGGAGCGGCGATCACCAGACGGGCTAGCTCTCGTGCGGACTCTGGTGATCTCGGATCGATCACCACTCGATTCCTCGCTGACCCTTCTGGCCATCGTCGAAGGGGTGTTTGATCTTGGTCATCTCGGTGACCAGCTGGGCTGCGGCGACCAGCTTGGCATCTGCCCGCCGCCCGGTGATGATCACATGCTGGTAGCCCGACCGTGTCGTCAGGGTGTCGATCACATCGTCAATATCGACCCAGCCCCAGTTGATCGGGTAGGTGAACTCATCCAGCACGTACAAGGTGTGCTGCTCCTCGGCAAGCCGCCGCTTGATCTCCTGCCAACCTTCCGCGGCAGCCGCAGCATGATCATCGTCGGTTCCGGCTTTGCGGCTCCAGGACCATCCGGAGCCCATCTTGTGCCACTCGATCGATCCACCGCGGCCGATTGTGTCATGCAATTCGCCCAGCGACTCGAAGGCAGCCTGCTCGCCGATTCGCCAGCGGGCGGATTTGACGAATTGGAAGATGCCGACCGACCAGCCCTGGTTCCAGCCGCGCAGCGCCAGACCGAACGCTGCGGTTGACTTGCCTTTGCCGTCGCCGGTGTGGACGATCAACAATGGCCGCTGCCGTCGTTGCCGGGTGGTCAGCCCGTCCGTCGGGACTAGCTCCGGAGTTCCTGCCGGCATCAGGCTGCCCGACCTTGGCGTACGGCGTGGACCAGCTGATCAGCGCCGACCTCACCCACTGTCAGGTATTGAGCGCCGAGATGGATGCTCAGTGTCTGGGCAAGGCCCAAGGCCAGTCGCCCGGATTCGCAGTCGATCACCAGGGAGGCCACCCCAGCTCGGCGCAGGTGATCAGCGACCAGCCGCGACCGGTCGACTGCATTCGGACCGTACGTGGCCCGGCCGTCTGTGACGAGGACCAGCAGCGGGCGGCGGCGCGGGTCGCGGAG
>DATEWO010000356.1:0-3442 GCA_035257925.1 Propionibacteriaceae bacterium
AGTCCAGGGAGCCGACAAAGGTGTCGGAGACGATCGTGCCTGGAACTCCCCAGAGCTCAGCGGTCCGCTTCGCATCGTAGGAACTAAGCGCCTCCTGGTAGGCGCGGAGGTGTGCTTCCAGTTCCTCGCTGCTCGCCGCCACTCCGGCATGGTACCGAGGCGTCGGTGGGCGCTGCTGAACGCAACGAGAGGACGTCCCAGGTCGGCATAGGGTGAGCGCATGGCAACAGCGCTGATCACCGGTGGTACCTCAGGCATCGGCGCGGCCTTCGCACGGGCGCTGGCGGAACGCGGGGATGACCTGGTACTCGTGGCGCGCGACGCCGACCGGCTCTCCGAGACGGCGACCGATCTGAAGGAGCGCTACGCGGTCAGCGTGGAGACGATCGCCGCAGATCTTGCGGTACGCAGTGATGTGGTCGGAATCGCTGAGCGGTTGGCCAGTGTTGAGCGACCGATTGACCTCCTTGTCAACAACGCCGGCTTTGCCGTCAGAGTGAGACTCACCGCCGCAGACACCACTCCGCACGAACATGCGATCGACGTAATGATCAGGGCGGTGCTGATGCTCGGCGCGGCCGCCGGTCGAGCGATGCGCCAGCGGGGAGCCGGCACGATCATCAATGTGTCGAGTACCGCAGGCTTCGTCGCCATGGGCGGCTACTCGGCGATCAAGTCCTGGGTGACGTCCTACTCCGAGAGCCTGGCCAATGAGCTGCATGGCACCGGAGTCAAGGTCGTGGCGCTGTGTCCGGGTTGGGTGCGTACCGAGTTCCACGAACGCGCAGAGATCAACATGAGTTCAATTCCGCCCTTTCTCTGGTTGGACGCCGATCGGCTCGTCGCCGACTGTCTGGACGATGCTGCTGCGGGCAAGGTGATCTCCATTCCGTCCAAGCGCTACAAGGTGCTGATGACGATCTGCGAGCATCTCCCTCACCGTGCCATGCGAGCGGTCTCCCGCAAGTTGACGTCCAGCCGTCACTAGCGAAACGCCTAGACCCGCCGAGGCGGCCAGGTGCTTCGAACTTCCAGGGTGAGTTCGGCCCGCATTACGCCAGCGCCGCTCGGGTTAGGCTAGGTCCGATGTCCAGCCGGAGCCGCTACACCTCGCCGCTGCACGCGAGTGCGCGGTTCGTCGCGCAGCGCGGTCTGCTCAAGCCACTGGTCTGGCGATTGGTGACGGTGCACGTGCTGGGCGAGGAGCATCTTCAGAACCTCAGCCGTCCTTTCGTGGTGGTGTCCAATCATGCGAGCCATCTCGATGCGCCGCTGATCCTCGGGACCTTGCCGCGCAAGCTCGCACGTTACGTCGCGGCCGGGGCCGCAGCTGACTACTTCTTCGACGTGTGGTGGCGCAAGAGTCTGACCTCGCTGTTTTTCAATGCTTTTCCGGTCGACCGCACTGGACTTCGAGGACGTCACGGTCTGGCCACCAGCCTGCTTGATGACGGCGTACCGCTGCTGCTCTTCCCAGAGGGCACTCGCTCCAGAACCGGTGAGATGGGCGGGTTCAAGCCCGGTGCCGCAGCACTGTGCATCAGCCGGGATGTGCCATGCCTGCCGGTTGCGATCGTTGGCGCAGCTGAGGCCATGCCGTACGGCCAGAACTGGCCAAGCCGCGGCCGGCCACCGGTGTACGTGGCGTTCGGGGAACCGATGCGGGCCGAGGACGGCGAGACGGTCGCCCAGTTCTCAGAACGCATTGCCAAAGAGGTGAGCGGACTCGTCGACTACGCCACCAGCTATCGCGCCAACCAGGCGTAGGACTGCTCACCTCAGAGCGAAGGAGAACGACAGGCATGGCCGATGTCAAGCACATGAAGTGGTGGGGCTGGGGAGTCGAAGGGGTGAGCTTCCACCACGAGAACAAGCCTGCTTTTCGGCCCTTCGTGATCAATGCCATTGATCTTGACGTGAACACCACGCCGGCGGCACCGATGTCACTGGACGACCTTGCGGTTCCGGCACCCTTGATCGGCGATCAGTTGCTGGCGGAGCTGGCCGAGGCGGTCGGTGCCGAGAACGTTGCACAAGATGATCTTGACCGGATCGTGCACACCTACGGAAAGAGTGCCCGAGACCTGCTGCGGATTCGGACCGGCGACATCCCACGCGTGCCGGATGTCGTGGTCTATCCCGGCAATGAGGCTGAAGTTCAGCTCATCGTCGATCGCGCCGTAGCCGCGGATGCGGTGATCATTCCTTACGGCGGCGGCAGCAACATCTCCGGCAGCCTGCATGCTCCCGAAGATGAGACCAGACCGGTCATCTCGGTTGATCTTGGTCGGCTGAACCAGGTGATCGACATTGATGAAGACTCTGGCCTGGCGCGCATTCAGGCAGGTACGCAGGGCCCAGACCTGGAGGAGCAGCTCGGCGCCCGAGGCTGGACTTTGGGGCACTTCCCGGACAGCTTCACCCACAGCACTTTGGGCGGCTGGGTCGCGACTCGCTCCTCGGGCATGCAGTCGGACAAATACGGCGACATTTCCGACATCGCACGAGGCATGCGCGTCGTCATGCCAGGCAAGGTGTTGGAAATTCGGCCGTTGCCGCACACCTCAACCGGCCCGAGCGTACGCGAGATGGTGCTCGGCTCCGAAGGACGTCTCGGTGTGATCACCGAGGTGACCGTGCAGGTGCATCGGATCCCTGAGGTACGGCTCATTCTGGGGTACTTGTTCCCCAGCTGGGAGGCCAGCCTGGCCGCGATGCACGACATTTCCACTAGTGATGCGCATCCCTCCATTACCCGCGTTTCCGACGCGAAGGAGACAGCGTTCTCCTTTGCGACCAGAAAGAAGTCGAACCGCGTCTCGATTTCATCGTTGATCAGCAAGGGAATGATGAAGGTCCTCCAACGGCGCGGTTGGAAGCTGGACGAGGTCTGCCTGTCCTTCATCGGCTACGAGGGCGGCAAGGCACATGTGGCCAGGCAGAAGGCGATCGTCAAAGACATCGTGGGCCGGCATGGCGGGATCGTGGTCGGCAAAGGTCCCGGCGAGCTGTATGACCAGAAGAAGTTCGACACCCCGTACATCCGTGACTTCCTGCTCGACCGAGGGGCGATTGGTGACGTTTCGGAGACTGCAGCGCCCTGGTCCAAACTGCTGCCGCTGTACACCAATGTGTTGGCGGCTGCCGAGAAGGTCTACGCCCACTTGGGCGTCACCGGCTGGATCATGTGCCACCTCTCACACTCCTACCACTCCGGCGCTTGCCTGTACTTCACATTTGCGTTCAAGCACGACGGCGTCGACCCGCTTGGGCAGTATGAGCCGCTCAAGAACGCCATCCAGCAGGCGTTCGTCGACTCTGGCGGCACGCTGTCGCACCACCACGCAGTCGGCACTGAGCATGCGGCCTGGCTGGAGCAGGACATCTCGGCGCCTGGCGTGCACATGATCGACGGGCTGTTCACCGCCATGGATCCCGGCAG
>DATEWO010000357.1:0-5477 GCA_035257925.1 Propionibacteriaceae bacterium
CCCGACGATCTGGCGGCGGCGATTACCCGCCCGCTCGCCCGGCTCGGCGAGCAAGCCGCCTACGCCGTCCGGTCCAGCGCGACGGCAGAGGACTTGCCGTCGGCCTCTTTCGCGGGCCAGCAGGACACCTACCTGAACATCGTGGGGCCCGCCGCGATCCTGCAGCACATCAGCCGGTGCTGGGCATCGCTCTTCACCGAGCGGGCCGTGACCTACCGCCTGCGCAACGGCTTCGACCACCGCAAGGTCCATATGGCCGTGGTCGTGCAGCAGATGGTCTTCCCGCAGGCGGCCGGCATTCTGTTCACGGCTGACCCCATCACGGGCAACCGGAAGGTTGCCGCCGTGGAGGCCAGCTTCGGCCTCGGCGAGGCCTTGGTCTCGGGCCTGGTGAACGCGGACGCCTACCAGGTGCGGGACGGTGAGATCGTCGCCAAGACGATCGGGACCAAGCAGCTCGCCATCAACGTGGCGCCGGGAGGCGGCACGCAGGAAATGGCGATCGAGCCGGCGCGGCAAGAGCAACCCGCGCTGACCGACGCGCAGGTCGTCCACCTCGCGCAGCTGGGCCGGGGGATCGAAGCCCACTTCGGCCGTCCCCAGGACATCGAGTGGTGCCTGGTCGATGACGGCTTCCAGATCGTCCAGAGCCGGCCGATCACCACGCTGTTCCCCATCCCGGCGCGCGACGACCGGGAGAACCACGTCTATGTCTCCGTCGGTCACCAGCAAATGATGACGGATCCGATGAGGCCCCTGGGGATCTCCATGTGGCAGCTGACGGCCATGGCGCCGATGCACGAGGCCGGCGGGAGGCTGTTCGTGGACGTCACTCGGGTGCTGGCCTCGCCTGCGAGCCGCGCCGGCCTCCTGGCGGTCATGGGACGGGGCGATCCGCTCATCAGGGACGCGCTGGAGACCGTCCTTGAGCGCGGTGACTTTCTCCCGGCGCTCCCGGCCGACGGTCCCGCGCCCGCGGTGCCGCCCGGCGGCGGCCCGCCTTCGCCGGTCGAGACCGACCCGGCCATCGTCACCGGGCTGATCGAGCGCAGCGAGGCGTCCATCGCCACCCTGCGGCGCGACATCCGGTCGAGGTCGGGACCGGCGCTGTTCGAGTTCCTCCTCACGGCCTTCGAGGAGCACAAGCGGGTCCTGGGGGATCCGCTGAGCATGCAGGCGATCATGGCGGGGATGGAGGCCACATGGTGGCTCAACGATCAGCTACAGGCGTGGCTGGGCGAGAAGAACGCGGCCGACACGCTCACGCTGTCGGCCTCCAACAACGTCACCTCGGAGATGGGCCTGGCGCTGCTCGACGTCGCCGACGTCATCCGCCCGTATCCGGAGGTGGTGGCCTTCCTGCAGGACGTCGAGGACGAGGGCTTCCTGGATGAGCTGGCCAAGCTCGCGGGCGGGCGGGAAGCACGCGACGCCATCCGGGCCTACCTCGACAAGTACGGCATGCGCTGCGTCGGCGAGATCGACATCACCAGACCGCGCTGGAGCGAACGCCCCACCACGCTCGTGCCCGTCATCCTCGACAACATCAGGAACTTCGAGCCGGGCGCTCGCAGGCGGCGCTTCGAGCATGGGCGCCAGCAGGCGGAGAAGAAGGAACGAGACGTCCTGAAGGCTTTGCGGGCCCTGCCGGACGGGGAGCGGAAAGCCGAAGAAACCAAGCGGATGATCGACCGAGTCCGGACCTTCATCGGGTACCGAGAGTATCCGAAGTACGCCATCGTCAGCCGCTACTTCATCTACAAGCAGGCCCTGCTGGAAGAGGCCGAGCGCCTCGTCGAAGCGCACGCGCTTGCTGAGAAGGAAGACATCTACTACCTCACGTTCGTCGAGCTCCACGACGTTGCGCGCACGAACCAGGTGGATCACCAGCTGATCCGCCAGCGCAAGGACGCGTTCAGGTCATATCAGGCGCTTACGCCGCCCCGGGTGCTCACCTCAGATGGTGAGGCGGTCGCCGGGGCGTACCGACGCGACGACGTGCCGGCCGGTGCCCTCGTCGGGTTAGCGGTTTCCGCCGGGACTGTCGAAGGGCGGGCTCGCGTCATCCTCGACATGGCGGAGGCCGATCTCGAAGCGGACGACATCCTCGTCACGGCATACACCGATCCCAGCTGGTCGCCCCTGTTCGTGGCCATCGCGGGCCTGGTGACTGAGGTGGGAGGCCTGATGACCCATGGCGCTGTGATCGCCCGGGAGTACGGCTTGCCGGCCGTCGTGGGGGTGGAGCATGCCACCCGGCTGATCCGGGACGGGCAGCGGATCCGGGTGAATGGAACGGACGGGTACGTCGAGATCCTGCCTTAGTGATCAGTTGGTCATTGCACCCAGAGGGGATCCGCTTGCGGGCAGTCGGGAGGTCAGGCGCCGGTGCGGGTTCTGACTCCTCTACCCCTCGATCGCCTCACTGATCCAGCGAAGGTGACGCCGGAAGTGTCGGATGGACCGTCCGCGCGCGGCGGAAGGTACGCGTCGAATGTCCTGCTTACGCAGTGTTTCCTCTGCCTTGATCCTGCGGGCCTGGTCGGTCCGGCTGCGGCTTACCGGACCACCCGAAATCCCAGGTGCGTCGCGGCGCGGGTAACCAGCACTTGGGTGCGTTCGAGGGTGATCGCCGAGTCGAGCCTGTCAAACAGGGGCGTGCAGGTCTCACCTACACAGACGACGTCCGGCGGCACTTCTCATCGGCCAGCCACCCGACAAGGCTCGGCTGTCGGTCCTGCGCCCGCCTCACAAGACGAACGATGAGCGGCGCCAGCCCTTGCTCGTACCCGAAGAAAGCTTACGGATGGTGATCTTGCCTGTTCTCTTAACAAGGTCCTCACAAGGGCTGGCGCCCTTTTGTCGACGGGTCGCTGGTGTGAAGCTGCGGTGCCTGCCAGAGGAGATAGCCGGGCCACGCCATCCCCGCGGCAAGACTGAGGGCGCCAAGGATTGCGACCACCCATGCAGCCGTTGAAACCAGCTGCGAAACCATGCTTACCGAGCACTCGCCGCCAACCGTCGTAATGCGGGCAGGTTCGTGTTCTTGGATGATCGCCAGCGCGCCGCGCAACTGCTGAAGCAGGCGGCTTTCGCTTCGATGCCGTCGCGCTCCTGGAGCCCGATATCGCTCATCTCGACGGGCACGATAGCGGTCGGGCCATCGTGCTCAGGGAGGACCGCTTGAAGCACCTTCGTGCCGACCGAGTAGCCGCGCCGAGCGATATCGAAGGGAAACTCAGGAGCCAGTGAGCGAACGCTCTCGGAACCGGCGCCCTGCCACTGCGGCCATACCAAACGCAGGTGTGGGGCAACGGTTATCGGATCTATTTGGTTCAAGCGCCTCTCCTCTTTCGCGGTGACAATGGCACCGTAGCGGGACCGCTAGCCGGCAACGCTTGCCATCACCGGCACCGCCACCGGCCACGGACTGGGCACCGCGGCTGCCTAGATTCAGGTCATCGTTTCGGTGCCTAGGCGCGCGTAGGCGCTTTCTTTGTTTAGGGTCGGAGAACGATTACCTCGATCGGGTCTGTGCGACCACGGATTTCCACGGTGCGTCGCTCCAGCTGGTCAGTCACCAAGCCTGCGGCCTCGGCGGCTGCCACACTAACGATCACCTCGCCCGCAAGCGCAGCCGATGTGAGTCGCTCGGTGATGTTGACAACATCACCCAGTGCCGTGAAGTCGTCGTCGGTTGTGCCGAGCCGAGTGGCTCCAACGAATGCCTCGCCGGTGTGGACAGCCGTTCCTACTGGAATGGAGACCGACATCGTGGTGTTGGCATGTGCTGCTCGGTCGGCCAGGTCGATTGCGGCTGCTACTGCTGCGGCCGCGTGATGCGGCCCGCTGATGCCCCCGAAGAAGAGCCCAATAACCTCATCGCCGACGACTTTGTCAATGATGCCGTCATGAGCGGCGATCGAATTGGATGCCAGTTGATAGAAGCTGTCGAGGAATGTGTGGAAGTCGGCTGGGCGCATTCGTTCTCCTATGGCTGTCGAGCCGCGGAGATCGGAAAACAGCAGAGTGATCGGTATCTCTACCCCGGTCATGTGATGTTTGCGAAGCGCGGTGATGCATTTGGTGCAGAGCGCTGGATTGAGAGATTGCTTGTATCCCGCCTGCTTGAAAATGAGGCCACCTAGCCCGCCGAACGGTGCTGCGCACAGCTTGCAGCGTGGATCGGATGGGATTCGTCGGAATGCCCGTCGCTGCTTGGCTAGGTGGGAACTCTCTCCGGTTAGCCGGGCGCGAACTTCTTCAGGGGTGAATCCCTCATCCGCCATTTGCTCAATCTATCTACGGCCGTTCAACTGCCGTCTCTGATATTCACTGCTGCCATCGAGCACCTGCGGCGGCTTAGCTGCAGAAAGCGACCGGGGCAGCCGAGGTGCTTGCACCGTGAGCACCCATCGCGGCGGTGACGTTACTTCAGGCTAGAGGTGACAAATACATGCACTCCACTGAGGAAAGTACTTGCCAACTGGGAAACCAACTGATACTTTCCCATCAGGAAAGTACTGTCGAGGAGGGCATCATGACCGATCAGGTACGGCCAGAGGAGGCCGCACGCGCACTCACCGAGATAGGCCAGCGGCAGGAGCAGGTCATTCGGTTGGCCGTCATTCCCACCTGGTACTGGTGGGCCATCGCGGTCTTGATGGTCGCGTTCGCGGCTGCAGTCGACACCGGGCAGGGTCTCATCATCGGGATCGGCACCGCGGTATTCGTGGCCGGCGTGCTCGCCACCACCGGGTGGGCGGTGTTCCGTGCGGTCGGTAGAGCCCAGCCGCGCAACGAACTGCTCGGCCTCGCCGGCGTAGCCGTGATCCTGGGCTTCGTGGCGGTCACCATCGGCGTATCGCTGGCGATCGCATACATCCTGAAGGCATCTGGGGTTTCCTACGCCGCAACCATTGGTGTTTCGGTCTCCGCCGTGATGCTTGTGGTCGGCGGACCGATGCTCATGCGTTACCTTCAGGGCCTCATGCTCGCGAACCGGTCCGGGAGCGATCAGTGATCAAGCCCAAGTTCGACGAGCTGATTCACGCACCAACCCGGCTCTCACTCGTCTCCCTGCTCGCAGCCACCGAGTGGGCGGACTTCAAATTCCTGCGCGACGGCGCCGGCCTGTCAGACTCCGCTCTGTCGAAACAGCTCACGACGCTTGAGGACGCCGGCTACATCGAGATCCGTAAGGGTTTCGTCGGAAAGCGCCCGCGCACGTCTGCGAGACTCACCAGCGTCGGCCGGGCGGCCTTCGACCAACACGTCGCGGCCCTGCAGGAGATCGTCGCCAAGACGGGCGCGTCAGTGCTCCCCTCGACCTGAGGCATGCATGGGAGAGTCCCTGCGTGCCAGCGGTGGCAATCCGGTAACGACCACCGATCTTCGCGTCAACGACTTAGCCAAACTGCGATGTGCCGCTCGCGGACCGTCTATCGAGCACGGCGCAGACCCTCCACTCATCGGGC
>DATEWO010000358.1:0-5285 GCA_035257925.1 Propionibacteriaceae bacterium
AGCTGCCGGCGATAGCGGTTCCGGCTCGGTGGAGATTCCAGCCGATAGATGCTCGGGAGGTGGCGGACCGGATTGTCGAACTTGCACTCGATACGCCGTCCGGGCCGGTGCCCGACATCGCCGGGCCGGGCGTCTATGAGATGGCTGAGCTGGTCCGTACTTACCTGCATGCTCGGGGCAAACACCGGCTGATCCTGCCTGTCTGGACCCCAGGCAAGGCGGCCCGAGTCTTTCGGTCTGGCGCCAACCTGGCCCCGGATCGGGCAGTGGGCGGCCTCATCTGGGAGGACTTCCTGGCGGCAGCGATGACTTCGCCCATGGCTAGCGCATTGCCCGGGACATAGCGACAGATCTTGGTGCTCAACCAAGCACGGCCGGGTCACGGCGGCGGATGGTCCCGCCGATGACGACCGAGGCGTATACACCGACGTTCACTCCGTTGTGCTGAGCAGCCGTACGGAGGATTCCTGAATCCTTGGGGAGGTCACCCTGGGGCAGCGTGATCATGACGCAACGCGAGCATGGTTTGGTGATGGTCAGGCGGACGGTGTCGCCGATCATGATCGTGCGGCCGATCCAGTCGTTCTCCACAAAGCCGGGATTCTCGCTGTCGACGGCCAACACAATGTTGGGCCGGAATCGACGAGCCTCGAAGCGTCCCCGCGGATACAGCTCTCGTAAACGGTCAAGGGTGGAAGTTGTCAGGAGATGCACGACCGCACTGTCGAAGAATGTCCCGGCCGGCATCTCGAAGTCAGTAACGGTGTCCCTGTGATCAAGACCCCTGAGGTCCGGCCAATACGCCTCAGCCACGCCCGAGGTTGTCTGCCCGGGTCTCGCCTCCACGAAAGCTACATCCCGGCCAAGTGCGCCGGAGAGCACCTGTTCCAGATCATCCCGATCGTTGGTCACCAGGTCGCCGCCGGGCAGCGTGATCTGAACCCGGGGAGTCCGTCCCCCACTTTTCGGACCCTCGAGGTAGGCGGCCCGATAGTCGAAGAAGTTGCCCCATTTCCTCGGATTCTTGGCGCCGGCGACCTTCCCGGTGGCTCTGTCCACGACGGCGAATTGCCGGTCACCGAGCAGTCCACGATCAGTGATTTCGGAGGAGTTCAACTCCTCACCCATCATGGACTTCACCGGATATCGCCACAGTGCAACAACCGAGCCAGCCTCGGTGGAAACAGCCGGTGGCGTCGCATCAATTGACATGGCCGCTCCTTTCATGATCAATAAAGGCCGCCGCGCGCGGCCACCTCAACCGCAGACAGCCACATTTCACGAAACGCGTCGCCGTCCACGTTACGGACGACCCGCGTCGGCCGGCCCTGGGAATGGGGTTCAAAAAACAGCACGTCGTCCTGCTGCGCAGCTCGCAGGCGCATATCCTCGACCGTTGCCCCCGACCAGCCAAGCGCTACGGCACAAGCCACAGGGTCGTACTGAAAGTTCAGCAGGTCCTCCGGCAACCCGGTGTGTTCACGGCCCAGCTTCTCCATCTGATATGCCTGACCGTGCGCCTCGCTCTGCCGAGCCAGCAGCTGTCCCAGTGGTCCAGCAGCCCGCAGGCGAGGCAGGTCAGCGCGGGAAAGGTGTGCGTTCAGCGTGGCGGGCAGGGTGACCAACGTCAGCTGAGCAGTCGCCGCGACCACCTCAGCGGCCCGCATATCCCATTGCACGTTGAAATCCATATCCGGCCCCCATTGCGGGAGGCCTAGTGCGGGCCGCTGCACCCAGCCACCCATGACGACAACCGGCTGTCGGGCCAGGCTGCCGGCGCAGCTGATCTCGAGCAGTGCCAGGTTGGTGTACGGACCGATGGCGACGAGCGTCGCACCGGCGTCGAGGCTGCGGCCGAGCAGATCCAGTGCCGCACCCGGCGGCGACGGCCGATGAGTAAGGTACGCCGGCCAATGCCGTTCATCGTCGACCGGATCCGCACGGCCGAGGGTCGTTGACGAAACCTCAGCCCCGGCGGCCAGAGGGATGTCGTCCCGACCGACGAGGCGCAACAGATACTCCACGTACGCCGCCCGACGCCCTCCCGGATCGGCCACCGTAGTGATGCCTGTGATCTCGACGCCGGGCCAGCCGAGCAACATGGCCAGGGCGCATGCATCGTCAGTATCGCCACCTAAGTCCGTGTCGAGGTGAATACGCACCTCGCCAGGATGCCTGGCGCATTCGGGACGGGCGGCTAACGCGCTGGGAGTGGGCGGGCCAGAAGCGGTGTCTCCCGCGTTGTTCCAACTTGCCGCTCAACTCAAGGCACCCACATCGTTGGCGGACCTGGGCTTAGAACGCCACGCCATCGGGGGGATAGCCAAGACCGTTGCCGCGGCCCCGGTCGCCAACCCCCGGGACTTCACCGAGGAGGATGTCAGTTATCTAGTGCGGCACGCGTATCTGGATAAGCAACCGCCGCCAGAGAGGAAATGATCATCATGGCGCAGGTCAGCCCGCACGGGTTACATCACGTCACCGCGATCGCTACCGATCCCCAAGCTAATGTGGATTTCTATACCAAAGCGCTTGGACTGCGTCTGGTGAAGCAGACTGTCAACTTCGACGCGCCCGAGACCTACCACTTGTATTACGGGGACGAGCAAGGCAGCCCGTCGAGTCTGCTGACCTTCTTTCCGTGGCCGGACGTCCCGCAGGGTCGCCGGGGTGCCGGAATGACGACCGCCACGGCCTTCAGCGTGCCGGGATCTTCCCTCGGCTGGTGGCATGAGCGCTTCAAGACGTTGCGGATCGACACCGATGCACCGACGACTCGCGACCAGGAAGAGGTGCTCACCTTCCGTGATCCTGACGGTATGGTGATCGATCTGGTGGCGTCCGAGGGTGATCACCGCTCCGGTTGGGATGGGGTCGCCGACATCCCCGCCGAGCACGCGGTCCGGGGCTTGCACGCGATCACCTTGTCCGAACAACAGCTCGATCCGTCAGCCACGATGTTGACCGACCTGCTCGGCATGAGCCTGACCGCTGAGGAGGGGGAGCGGTCACGGTTTGGGATGGCCGGCGGCAGCTCTGGCGCTCTGGTCGATGTCTTTGCAGGCGTACGTGAACGGGGGTGGCAGGCGGGTGGCACCGTCCACCACGTCGCCTTCCGCGCGCCGGACCTGGCGACGCAGACCCTCTGGCAACAGGAGCTCCGAGCTCATGGCGTTCAGGTGACCCAGATCATCGATCGGCAGTACTTCAAGTCCATCTACTTCCGCGAGCCGGGAGGTGTGTTGTTCGAGATTGCGACTGACACGCCCGGCTTCGCAGTCGACGAACCGCTGCTCGAGCTAGGCCGCAGCCTCAAGCTGCCGCCCTGGCTGGAACCCAACCGGGCACAGATTGCTGCCGCCCTGCCACCGCTGCAGCTCGACCTGGACATCCCATGAACGAAGAGACCGGTCTCGATCGACCGCATGTCTTCGTACCTGCCGACGAGGACCCGGGTGGACCGCCGTTGCTGCTCTTGCATGGCACCGGGGGCAACGAGTACGACCTGCTGCCGCTACGCGATCATGTGTCACCAGGCGCGGCGGTGCTCTCGGTACGCGGGACGGTACTGGAGAACGGGATGCCGAGGTTCTTCCGGCGAATCAGTGAGGGAGTGTTCGACGAGGACGACTTACGTCGCCGGGCCGACGATCTCGCGGAATTCGTGATGACCGCCAGTGCGGCGTACGGGATCGAAGAGCGCTCGCTGGTCGCCGTCGGATTCTCCAACGGAGCGAACATCGCCTCGGCGATGCTGTTGCAGCGACCCGGACTCTTGGCAGCCGCGGTGCTGTTGGCCGGGATGGTTCCGTATGCCGAGCCTCCGGCGTCCGATCTCACCGGGGCGCTGGTGATCATCTCCAATGGTGATCGAGATCCGATGATCAAATCCGGGGTCACTCAGCAGCTGGCGGGCCAACTGCGCGAGCGCGGTGCTGAGGTGGTAGAACTGCCACATCCAGGCGGGCATCAGATCTACCCTGCTGTCCTGCCGGAGATCCGCCGGATTATCGCCGACATGCCGCTGCCCACTACGAGGAGTGCTGAATGAAGCTGGCTCACCTACCGCTACGCGTCGCGACCGGCGCGTACATCCTGAACTCTGGTCTGTCCAAGCAGAATCTTGAGGGCCAGGCGGCCGAAGGCGTGCACGGGATGGCGGTCGGCGCGATCCCGGCCCTGAAGAAGATCCCGCCGGACCAGTTCGCCCGCATCTTGTCAACTGGTGAAATCGCGCTGGGTGCGGCCTTGCTGATCCCGTTCGTGCCGTCGGCTCTGGTTGGCGCCGCGCTGGTTGGATTCTCTGCTGGGCTGGTTCAGCTGTATCTGAAGACGCCTGGCATGCGGCAACCCGGCAGCATCAGGCCCACCCAGGAAGGCATCGGTCTCGCCAAGGATGTGTGGCTGCTCGGCGCTGGAATGACACTGGTCCTCGACGGCTGGCCGAAGCGGGCCCGCTTGCAGTTGCCGGAGTCCTAGCCTGCGGCTCGCTATGTCGAGAATCTTGACAAATGGTGGAAAAGCTTGATTTCAAGAAGGAACTGGCGCAGCTATACGCCCCTAAGAACACGGACTGGGAACTGATCGAAGTCCCCGTCATGAATTTTCTGATGGTGGATGGCCAAGGTGATCCAAACACTGCGAAGTCCTATAGCGATGCTGTGGAGGCGCTCTATGGCCTCGCCTTCGCCATCAAATTCCTGAGCAGGAAAAGGCTAGGCAGAGACTACGTCGTCGCACCACTTGAGGGGCTGTGGAGTGCCAGCGACCCTTCGGTCTTCGAGAATGCCCAAAAGGCTCAGTACCAGTGGACGATGATGATCATGCAGCCGGACTGGATCACTGAGTCCATGGTCTCGGAGACTATCGCCGCGACCAGGGCCAAGAAGGACTTGCCAGCTTTGTCGAAGGTCCGGTATGAGCGGTACGACGAGGGAAGATCGCTACAACTACTCCATGTGGGTTCGTACGATGACGAGGCGCCAAAACTCAAATATCTTCATGCCGAGTTCATGCCGCAACATCAGTTGACCTTCAACGGTCGTCACCATGAGATCTATCTCAGCGATCCGCGAAAAACCGCGCCGTCAAAACTCAAGACCATCCTGCGGCAGCCGGTGAAGCAGCTGTAAAGACATGTGGACGTTCGTCATCACAGCCGTCGAAACGTACAGGTAGAGGCAGCTGAGGCGTGCGTTTCTCAGCACAGCCGTGAAGAGGTACCCGCAGAGCGCCTCAGAGGCGTGCGTTTCTCATCACAGCCGTCGAAACGTACGGGCAGAGGC
>DATEWO010000359.1:0-3504 GCA_035257925.1 Propionibacteriaceae bacterium
CGGGGCGCCGCCCATGAACGGGATGCTTGCGATCGCCGCCGGCTTGTTGATCATTGGTGGACTGCTGGGAATCCTGACCGGCTTGAAAGAACAGACGCCGCGAGTCACACGCCGGCATACCGAATCCGCTGCCGAACTGTGGTCCCGCCTCACCAGGCGACCTGCAGGTGCACACGGCCGGCAGCGGGATGTGATCTTGCTACTCAGCATCATCGTAGGCGTCGTCGTCGCAGTGCTCACAGACTGGCTGATCATGATCGTTGTGCTACCGGCAATCGCCATTGGCCTGCCTTACTTGCTGGTACTTCCCAAACCGCACGACGTCGAGCTGCTCGAGGCGCTCGATCGCTGGATTCGCTCATTGGCTGCGACGCTCGCTACGGGCAAATCGATCACCGATGCAATCCGTATCTCCCGGCGTACGGCACCCCCGCTGATCGCCGATGAGATCAGCCTGCTGGTGACCAGACTGAACAACCGTTGGGAGACCCGCGACGCCCTGATGCGGTTCGCTGATGCGATCGACTCACCCGACGCTGATGCGGTGATCGCCGCGCTGATCTTGGCATCGAGCCGTGGCGCCAATGGGGCTTCGGTTACCCTCCATGCCCTCGCCGACTCGATCCAGGCGCAGCTCAAGGGACGGCGGGCAATCGAGGTCGAGCGATCCAAGCCGTACGTTGTGGTGCGCCAGGTGACGGTGATCTCGCTGTCGACTCTGGTACTGGTTTTCCTGCTCTCGCCTGACTTCTTCGCGCCGTACCGAACACCACTGGGTCAGGCCTTGCTGCTACTGCTATTGATCATGTACGTCGCCTCACTGATCTTGATGCGGCGCAAGGCGCAGCAAACCGATCGACCGCGCATCCTTCTTGGAGAGCACCGATGACCGTCACCTTGGTGACACTCTCAGGCATCCTGCTGGCTGCCGGCATGAGCTGCCTAGTGGTCGCCTTCGCCCGCTCCACCCCACGTCTGGATGCTGCGCTGGATCGGATCAGCGTCGATCACGCGGAACGCGCGCCCTCGCGCGATCTTGGTCTCGTCAGCACCCGCTCGGATCGCCTCGGCGCATTCATCTATCGCGTGGTGCCCATTCCTCTCTCCGCTGGTCAGCGTCGAGCGCTGCGGCTCCAGGACAAGTCGATTGCGGAGTTCTATGCCGACAAGGCTGTGATGGCGATCATCGGTGCACTGCTGCCGGGCCTGGCAGCCTCCGTCTTCGCCTACCTGACGGGCCGCCTCAGCATTCTTCCCGCAGCTGCCGTCGTTGTTGGTGCGGCAATCGGGTTCTTCGTGCCCGATCTGCTGCTACGGCGAGCCGCCAAGAACGTCTCTGTCGGTGCCACCGAAGCCCTGTTGGTCTACATCGACCTGGTGACTTTGGAGCGGCTCACGAATGCCTCAGCCACCCAGGCCCTGCATAATGCTGCCGCCCTGAGTGATGTACCGCTATTCGTCCACATCCGGACGGCACTCGAACGGGCGCGGCTGGAACAACAGTCGCCCTATGCCGAACTCCGCAGGCTGTCGGACCAGCTCAAGCTCCCTGAACTGGCCGACGTCGCTGACGTGATGCAGCTGGACGAGACCGGTGCTGCACTCTCGGGTACGCTGCGCGCTCGGGTACGCGAGCTTCGTGACGCTCATCTGACCCGTGAGCAGATCAAAGCCAGCGCTGCTGCAGAAGGCATGACGATCTATATGACGTTGCCAGCGTTGATCTTCGGCCTCATCTTCCTGGTCGCCGCAATGCTCAGGATTCTGGTCAGCTGATGTCGAGACGGCGGATGTGGTGGAGACATCTCTCGCGACTGACAACACTTCCGGGGAACGGACAACACCTAGCCGTTCCGATCCCCACTCAAGCTCGGAACAGTAGGTGCGGAGTCGATTAGCCGCGAGCGGCTCAGGAAATGGAAGGGGACCGGCATGCCAGAGCGAGCGGTTTGTTGATGGCTCGGTTGATTCGTGGCCTTGGTTCACTCGCTGTCTTGCTGCTTGGCACGGCGGGCGTTCCCGGCGCCTTGGCCCTACTCGGCGGTAATCCGCTGCCGGATGAGCTGTCCTGGAGCGCCATGCGGCGGGCTCTGGCTGCACCAGTCGACGGCACGATCCTGCTTGGACTGATCACTCTCGTTGGCTGGCTAGCGTGGCTGGTTTTTGTGCTATCGGTGTTCAGTGAGCTGATAGCGCTCGTTTCACGGCAACGCATACACATCCGCTTCCCAGGCCTTGATGCGCCACAGCGATTCGCGGCTGGGCTCTTGATCTCCGTGATCACCATGATCTCCACGCCGTACGCGGTTCAAGCCGATCCCGACTCAACTCGCCAGGTCGCAGCGGCGCCTCCGGCACCTGAGCCGACAGCTGTGGTCATCGAGCCGGCCGAAACTCAAGCGCCTGCCCAAGCAGCTCCGCGAACTGAGCCGGTTGATCACGCTAAGCATCATGTGGTGCACGCTGGTGACGATCTATGGAGCCTTGCCGAGCGTTACTACGGGGACGGCCGCGAATGGCGGAAGATTGCGGCAGCGAACCCTACGGTGCTGACCGGCGGGCCTGATCGGCTGCAGGTCGGCTGGCGACTGAGGATCCCCGATCTGGATCAGGACCTGCCTGCGGGGGATCGCGTGATCACCGTACGCCGCGGGGACACGCTCTCCTCGATTGCCGAGCGCGAGCTCGGCTCCTCAACTCGCTGGACAGACATCTTTCGCGCCAACAGGGCTCAGCTGAGCGATTCCGACGAGCTAGCGGTCGGAATGCGTCTGGTGGTGCCGAAGATGGAGAAGCCCGCTGCCAAAACCAAGTCGAAGCCTCATGATCAGCAACGCCGGACTCAAGGTTCACAGCCGGATCAGCAACGTCCTGCATCACCAGCCCAACCATCGGCCGCCTCCGCCGAGCCGTCGATCGCATCTGCGGAGCCGTCGGCTCGTACAGGCCGGCCGGGTGACAGCACCGGAACAGCGATCACCGAAACGGGATTAGCGGTGGGCGTCTCGGCGGTATCGCTGGCGGGCGCAGGTGGCCTGCTGGCCGCTGGCGTGATCAGCGGGCTGGCCTGGCGGCGGCGCATGCAGCTGCAAGCCAGAGCACCCGGCCGACGGATCGTACATCCGCCGCCAGCGACCCGTCCTGTGGAGGTCGCGCTCGGGCGGCGGCAGCGCCCGTTGAGCTTGCGCACTCTCGACCGCGCCATGCGAGCGATCGCCGCGCATTGCAGGACCTCCGAGGCCCCGCCGCCCCCACTGCAGCTGGCATTCATCGGTGAGACCGAGATCGAGCTCTGTATGCAGGAAGTTTGTCCGTCGGCGCCAGTGGGCTTTACCGTGCGCGGGTGCTCCTGGGTTCTGGACCAGGCAGATGTCGGATACCTCAAGTCGGTGCCTGGATTGAGCGAGGCGGCGCGTCCCTGGCCCGCCCTGGTTTCACTTGGTCGCGACGAACGAGAGCGGCTGGTGCTTGGCGATCTGGAGTCGTTCGGGCTGCTCGAGCTTG
>DATEWO010000360.1:0-2424 GCA_035257925.1 Propionibacteriaceae bacterium
GGATCCGCTCGATGGTCCGGTACACCGTGGATCGCCCGACGCCGAAGAGTTCCGCGAGCTCAGCTTGGGTATAGCTACCGGAGTCGTGCAGCTCCAGCAGATGCTTGGCCTGATTCGGCTTCAACTTCGGCTGCTTGCCACGCAGCCGACCCCTCGCCTTCGCTACTTTCATCCCTTCCCGCGTGCGCAGTCGGATCAGGTCGGCTTCGAACTCCGCCACCATCGCCAACACGAACTAGTGGACTAGGAGGTCTCGAACGCGCATGCGGGGCTCGGCCCGGCTGGCAGCGGAGCGAGGGCATCCGGCGGTGTTGAGCACCGGCGCTGAACAGGTAGAGAAGCTCTCACGAGACGCGCCAGGCCTCAGAACTTACGGCGCTTCCGCAATGCCTTGGGGCGTCCGTCGGGGTCGTGCACGACCCGGTACAGGGGAGCTGCCCACAGCCGTGTCAACGTCGACAGCTGCGGATCGCGGATGGGTCGCAGGCGGCCGGGTGGGCGCACTCCCTGCCGGCCGTTGTCCACCCAGGTCTGAAGGCGGGCCGCGGAGGCGGCGAAGGCGTCGAACATCCCCTGCGGGGCCACACAGTCCGCCATGGTTTCCAGGAGGGTGGCGTCGTCCAGGTCCCCCGGCGCTGTGCCGGTCTGGATCCGAGCGATGTCGCCCGGGAACTCCGCGGGTCCCACCTTTCGGTCCAGGTGCTCGGCGGCCAGGGTAAGCCGTAGCCGTCGAGCGTAGGCACTGTGGTCGCCGCCAGTGGTGTCCAGCACGACCACTGACAGCTCTGAGTCGTGGGTCCAGGAGCGGCGACTGAAGTTGTCCGATCCCACGGTGGCCCACCAGTCGTCTATCACGCAAATCTTGGCGTGCACGTACACCGGGGTGCCAGCGTGGTTCTCGACTCCGTATGCCGCCACCCGGTCACCGGCGGCATCGGTCAGCATGCTCAGCGCCTCAATGCGGCCGTACTGTTGAGGGACCCGGGAAAGCGGGTGGTTCTGGTCGGGCAGGTGGGGTAGCACCGCAATGACCCGCAGCTCCGTGTTTCGGCGTAGGGACTCGACGAACGCCTGAGCCACGTCGGGCGACCACAGGTACTGGTCCTCGATGTAAACCAGCTGCCGGGCCCGGGCCAGCGCCTTGCTGTAGCCCCGGGCCACGCTGCGTTCCCCGCCCCGGGCAAAGGGGTAGTCCCGGCCGTGCCGCAGGTCGGGGTAGGTCCGGAGCAGCTGCACGAGATGGGTGCCGCCGGGCACCGGCGGAGGCGGCGGCGCCTGCACGGGCAACGGATTCGGGGTGATGTCCTCGCGGGCCAGCCGATCGCGCAGTCGGCGTACGGGGTTGCGGCTGAGCGGGGTAGGATCCTGCCAGCGTTCTCGAAACACCGTCTCCACGTCATATACCGCGGGACCGGCGATCGCGGCCTGCACATCATGCCACGGCGGTGTCTCTCCATACACCTCGGCCATAGGCTGCGGCTGCGGATCACCAAGGTGCCGGGCGTCATCACGGCGAGCGTGACAAAGGTCGATCCCACCCACGTACGCGATGTCCCGCTCCGGCCGGCCCTGGAATCGGATCACGACCAGCTTCTGGTGGTGGGAGCCACCGGTACGCACCCGCATGTCGAGCAGGGCTTCGGCGTCGTTGGCCTGCAGCGCCTCGATCATATGGCGGTTCTCGGCGCCGGAGAAGGACAGCCGGTCCCAGTGGGAGCGCCAGACCAGGCCGCGGACGTCCACTCCCCGGATGTCAGCCTCCGACAGCAGGTCCTCGATCGCGGATTCCGCGTCGTCGGCCAGGCGCTCGTCGGGGTCGCCGCGCCAATCGGTGAAGTAGATTGCGTCGCCGGCTCGGGTCTCCCGAATGCGCTGCGCCAGCTCCGAGAAGTAGGTGGCGCCGTGTACCAGCGGCCGAACGAAGTTGCCGCTGGACCAGGCGTTCTCTCCTAGGTGGCGGGCATCGAGCACCGTCTGCGCGTTGCCGCGCTCCGACTTGGTCAGCAGCCACTCCGCGGGATCCATCGTCGCTTACTATTCCCACGCTCCGTACATGATCAACCCACGCGTTGCATCCTCCACGAGGGCGGAGTGATCTGGCCAGGGAAGCACCGACGGCGCACAGCGTTCACGCAGCGCCTGCCCTACACGCTCGGTACACAGGAAGGCGTCCCACGCGCGTGGATCGCGCGGCCACCAACCCGGCGGTCCGGTCACTGAGCACCTCACTCATCGAGCTATCACCGCCCCGGACAGTCCACGAGATGCAGCCCGCCGTGCTCCAACGCTACCTGGACCGGCCCTGGAATCGGGCGCGTGTATGGAACGCGAGCTGGCAAAGCCCCGGGCCGCCGCTTCATCCGGAGGAGGGTGCTGGCATCCGTAAGCCGGTCGTCTACCGGGCGGGCGACGTAGAAGGATCCC
>DATEWO010000361.1:0-4041 GCA_035257925.1 Propionibacteriaceae bacterium
GAGTTGAGCGAGGATGCCATCTGGTTGGCCGAGCTGGTGGCTCGCGCGCTGCCGGATCAAGCTGAGGCGTGGGGACTGCTTGCACTGCTGACGTTTCTGTCCTCCCGCGCCGAATCGCGATTTGATGATCGCGGTCAGCTGGTGCTGCTGGCAGATCAAGATCGGTGTCGCTGGGATGAGGTGGCGATCAGTCGCGCCGACGGCTACCTGGCCACCGCGGCCGCTCTGGGTCATCCCGGTCGGTTTCAGTTGCAGGCGGCGATTGCCGGTTGCCATGCCAACGCGGCATCCTGGGCCGAGACGGACTGGCTACAGATAGTGACCCTTTACGACCTGTTGCTGCGCTTCGACTCATCCCCGGTGATCCGGCTCAACCATGCCATCGCGCTCAGCCATCTCCGCGGGCCCGAAGCAGCACTCGCTGAAGTTGATCAAGTTGCCGATCGGTTGAGCGGCTATCACCTCCTGCACGCCACCCGCGCCCAGCTGCTCACCGCATTAGGCGATCATGCGGCGGCACGCCTCGCCAACGAGCGGGCCCTGGCGCTGACGAACAATCCTGCTGAACAGCAATTACTGCGATCACGCCTTCCGGTCTCGGATCTGAAGCGAGCCGGTCTGTCTGCCGAACTGAACTGATGATGCAGGGACGCTACACGGATTCCCTGAAAACTAGTTGCCAGCGGCCCTATAGCGCTCAACTACCTCAGTTGGAATGCGCCCCCGAGCGCTGACCTCAACGCCGGTGGCTTCAGCCCACTTCCGGATGGCCTTGGTGTCTGTGTTGTGACTGGATGAGGTGGCCTTCCCTCGCTTGCCGCCGACTTTGCGGCCGTGGGCAATGAAGTCACTGAGGCTGTTGCGGAGTCTGTTGGCGTTGCGCTCGGAGAGATCTATTTCCCACTCAACCCCGTCCAGTGCGAAGCGGACAGTCTCGACCGCGTCTGAGCCGTCGATGTCGTCCTGCAGAGTGGTCAAAACCTTGGTCGCCATGGTGATCCTGCTTCCCGAGTGTGTGCTGGATGACGTGATTACAACTGGTATACCCAAGAATTGTCAAAAGTCACTGACGCCGCAATTAGCCATTAAAATCAAGAAAGTCCGGAAAGCACGAAGCCTTTGGCCGCCGGAGCGGGCGAGTTCCGCCGATCTCGATAATCGGCGTTGCGGTCCTGAGGCGATTCCTTATACGCCCACGACGCGATGATTGCCGAATTCTTCAGAGACCGGATCGTTTGCGATCACAAGCGCCAAGAGAACCGCCGATTCGGTCCGAACTAGGTCGCTTGCGATCACAAGGGCGCGAACGTTCTGGATGCAAGCCGCGAGTCTTACGAGTGCTGATCGGCCCACCAGGCCAGTAGCTCTTCGCGGGCGCGTTCCTCGCCCAGCGGACCGTCCTCCATCCGCCGCTCCAACAGAAACGCGTATGCGCGGCCGACGTCGCGGCCCTCCGGGATGCCGAGGATCTCCATGATCTGGCCTCCATTCAGATCCGGTCGGATCGACTTCAACTCCTCCTGCGCAGCCAGCTCTGCGATCCTTCGCTCCAGGTCGTCGTACGCCACCCGCAACCGTTCCGCCTTTGTCGCGTCCCGAGTCGTGCAGTCTGCTCTGGTCAACACATGCAGCCGAGCCAACTGATCGCCGGCATCGCGGACATAGCGACGAACCGCCGAATCGGTCCACACTCCCTCCAGACCCTCCCCACCGCTGTAGCCGTGGAAGCGCAAATGCAACGCCACCAAATCGGAAACCGCCTTGATCTCCTCGCCACTGAACCGCAGCGCCGCCAACCGCTTCCGAACAAGTTTGGCGCCGACAACGTCATGGTGGTGAAACGAGACTTTCCCGCCAGGTTCGAACCGCCGGGTCGCCGGCTTGCCGATGTCATGCAGCAGTGCCGCCAGTCGGATGATCAGATCGGGCCGCTCCGGCAGGCGATCCTCCAGGTCAATCGCTTGTTCCAGCACCGTGAGGCTGTGCTGGTAGACATCCTTGTGCCGGTGGTGCTCATCTCGCTCCAGCCGCAGCGCGGGCAGCTCAGGCAGCACTTTTGCCGCCAGTCCCGTCGATACCAGCAGGTCGATGCCAGCCCGCGGCCGGTCGGTCAGCAAAAGCTTGCTCAGCTCGTCGCGAATCCGCTCAGCAGAGATGATCGAGATGCGGTCGGCCATGCCCTTCATGGCCGCCACCACCTCCGGGGCGGGTCGGAACCCCAGCTGAGCGACGAAGCGTGCCGCGCGCATCATCCTCAGCGGATCATCACTAAAGGAGCTCTCCGGCGTCGCGGGAGTCCGGATCACCCGACGCGCCAGATCGCTGAGTCCCCCATACGGGTCGACGAATCTCTTGTCCGGTATCGAAACCGCCATCGCGTTGATAGTGAAATCACGGCGATGAAGATCACCTTCCAGAGTGTCGCCGAAGGCGACCTCCGGCTTCCGGCTATGTCCGGCGTAGACGTCGGACCGGTAGGTGGTGACCTCGATGATCCAGCTGGCGTCGCCGGCGTCGACCTTGCAGCCGATGGTGCCGAACTCCTTGCCGATGGTCCACACCGCTGGCGAGAACTTCCGAAGCAGCTTCTCGACCGCATCGGGACGCGCCGAAGTCGCAAAGTCAAGATCATGTCCCAGCCTGCCCAGCAGCGCATCGCGTACGCTGCCGCCGACCAGATAAAGCTCGTGTCCGGTATTGCTGAACAGCTCGCCCAGTCGGTCAGCGACTGGCGCGATTTTCAGCAGCTCTGCCACTGCTGCGGCCTGCACTGAGCTCAGCTGGAAAGTAGACACGCTGAGCGATTCTATTCCTAGGCGCGCTCGCATCGCGCGTTGAATCGTCTCCGAGCGACGACGAGTAGGCGGATTCCACACGCGATGCGCGAACGCCCCAAACAAGGGGGCGTGAGCGTCGGCAATCGCGCACCGCCGTACTGAGGAGGAGCGAGCTGACGTGCTCTTCGTCTGCGAGCGACGACGAAGTAGGCGGATTCCACGCGCGATGCGCGAACGCCCCAAACAAGGGCCAATTAGGATGACTAGGTGAGGAAGTGCGCGGTGCGTACGGCCCGCGCACTGCTAGCAGTTGCGGTTTCGGGGCTCTGCCTGCTATTGGGCTCACTAGTGGGCTTTGTACTGTTGCCGTCGCCGGCCGCGGCCAGCGAGCCTGTTGCCTCTGTCGCGATCACCCTGACGACGCTGAACCCCGAGTTGCCGACTCGGGATGACGAGATCACCGTCACTGGCCGGGTTACCAACATCACCAAAAAGCGGCTTTACCGGCTGGAGGCGCTCTTCTGGCGGCACCAGGCACCCATCAGCGGCCGGGCGGGGCTGGAACAGGCGCTGGCATCTGAGTCCAACGACCCACTCGGCGCTCGATACACCGGCGCCTTCCAGGACCTGTTCACTGCCAAACAGCCCTTCCTCGAGCCCAATGCCTCCGTCGACTTCAATCTGCGCGTCAAGGTTTCCGATCTGGAGCTCTCCCCCACTGACGGCGTGTATCTGATGGGCGTTCATGTCCTGCAGCGGGGCAACAACGTAGCCATCGGTCGCGCCCGGACGTTCGTTACCGTACTGGCGGACAAGCCCAGCAGCTCGGTGACGATGACATCGCTTGTCGTCCTCAACACTCGTCCTTCGCTGGTGCGGAAAGGCGTGTTGTCTGATGATCACTTGGCAGCTGAGGTGGGCCAGAACGGCCGGTTGACGGCTCTGTTGAAGGCCGCAGAAACCCCGAACACCAGCTTCACAGTGGACCCCGCGCTGATCCGGGAACTCCAAACCATGGCTGGCGGCTATCAGGTGTTGGACTCCGAGGGCACGACGTCGGCCGGCACCGGTCAAACCGATGCCACAAGATGGCTCGAGGGCTTCCGGCGACTGCAGTCTTCTCATGACGGCTTTCGTCTGCTGTACGGCACACCTGACGTTGCTGCACTGGTCCATGGCGGCCAGCAGCATGTCCTCAGCGATGCGGCTAATGCCAGCAACCTGGTGGAAGCCACCCGATCGCTGCCGCTTCTGGTATTGCCAG
>DATEWO010000362.1:0-2639 GCA_035257925.1 Propionibacteriaceae bacterium
CCGGCCATACTTGGCGCGGTAGGCCTCGTCGACCTGCGTCCTGACACCTGGATCGGCCACGGTGAACCGGACCGCATGGTCGACGCCGCCGGCACGGATCTGTCCGCTGCCGTTGCGCCGGGCGCGGCGATACCAGCTGCCGGAGGGACCGCGGTAGGACCTGACATACAGTTCGTCACCGACGCGGACCACCCAGATCGGCACGGCCGGGCCGGGGGTGTGGTCGGCGCGGTCGGAGGCAACGTGGATCTCGTGCGCTGTTCCGATCGTCGCCAGCTCGCTGTCGCTCCATCCACTCATCGGGTTTCGTCTCCTCTCCTCGCGTCCCAGCCGGTGCACCCGGCCGCACTACAGCCACTCAACCCGCCCAACCTGAAGGGTGGGAGTCCCTGCTGTGAGGGGTACTGGTGCGAGGGGTACTGGCAGTGACTTCCACGACTGAGGGATCGGGTCGTAGCGTCGAGGGCATGGACAACCGGACCGAGGTACGCGACTTCCTGGCCTCCCGCCGGGCCCGGCTCAGCCCGGAACAGGCGGGGCTGACCAGTTACGGCTCCCGCCGGGTGCCGGGCCTGCGTCGGGCGGAGGTCGCCCAGCTGGCCGGGGTGAGCATCGAGTACTACACCCGCCTTGAGCGGGGCAATCTGAGTGGGGTGTCGGAGGCGGTGTTGGATTCGCTGGTTGCTGCACTTCAGCTGGATGAGTCCGAGCGGTCGTATCTGTTCGATCTGGCCAAGGCGGCGTCGGCGCCGAGCACGCCTCGGGGGCCGCGGAAGGCCACGGCCCAGGAGGTGCGGCCGAGCATCCAACGGCTGTTGGATGCGATGGTCGGGATCCCGGCGTTCGTTCGCAACGGCCGGCTGGACGTCCTCGCGGTCAACGCGATGGGTCGCGCCCTGTACAGCCAGGCGTTCGACAGCCCGACTCGGCCGGTCAATCTCGCTCGGTTCGTCTTCCTCGACCCGCGGGCGCAGCTGCTGCACCCGGCCTGGTCTGACTCGGCCAACACGAGCGTGTCGATCCTGCGCGCCGAGGCTGGCCGGAATCCCTACGACAAGGGCCTGACCGATCTGGTCGGGGAGCTGTCCACGCGCAGCGAGGAGTTCCGGACCCGCTGGGCGGCGCACAACGTCCGGTTGCACCGGTCGGGGACCAAGCACTTCCACCACCCGGCGGTCGGCGACCTGCATCTGAGCTTTGACGCGCTTGAGCTGCCCGGCGAGCCGGGCCTGACCCTGACCGCGTACAGCGCGGAGCCCGGCACCCCGTCGGCGGACAATCTGGCCCTGCTGTCCAGCTGGGCTGCGACGAACGTCGAGGCCGCGCCGGCCAAGACCAGCGCGGACGACCACTGACCGCCGACCGGCCGACGAAAGATGATCATGGAACTGCAACCTGTGAGCCCGACCGCCAAGGCGCCGGCCAGCAACTTCACCGGTGACCTGTACGTGAATCCGATCTACCGCGGGAGGAGCCGTGGCGGATGATCGTCGGCATGGTTCGGTTCACTCCGGGCGCGCGCACCAACTGGTACTCCCACGCAATGAGCCAGACCCTGCACGTCACCGACGGCGTAGGGCTGGTCGCCACCCGGGACGGCACGGTGATCAGGATGCGAGCAGGGGACACCGTCTATACCCCGCCGGGGTGAGGAGCACTGGCACGGTAGCACCGCCGACAACATGATGTGCCATCTCGCCATGCTCGAGGGCACCGAGAGCGGTGACGGAAGCACCTGGCTCGAGCCGGTCACCGACGGTACGCGGCCGCCAACGAGTCTTGACCGCGGTCCTCTTCCCTGCTGCACGCAACGCGGCCCCGATCCGAGAGGAAACCGATCATGACCACAGCGCAGGACAGTACGCCGAACCAGGAGCCCTCGGGGGCACAGAAGCTGATCGGTGATTTCGCTCCGAAGCTGGTCGAGTCACCGACGACGTTTTGTTCGGTGACGTTTGGGCCCGGCCCGAGCTGGTCCCGCGGGATCGCAGTCTGATCACCTGCGCGGCGTTGATCACCAACGGCAGCACCGAGCAGCTGCGTGCTCATTTGGGCATCGCCAAGACCAACGGCGTGACGGAGAGGGAGCTGAAAGAGGTGATCATCCACCTCGCCTTCTATGCCGGGTGGCCGCGAGCCATGTCGGCGATCATGGTGGCGAAAGAGGTTTTCGCCGACTGAGTCCCGACGTAGTTGATCAGCTTGTCAGTAGGCGCAGCACGTTCACGTTCGCCGTAGGGGCTGCGCAGGCCATGCTGTCGCCCACCTGGCAGGCCATGATCACCGAGTTGGTGCCGCGCTCGGAGTTCGCGGCGGCTACCCGACTCGACATGGTCAGTGTCAATGTCTCCCGAGCGGCGGGTCCGGCGATTGCCGGGTTCGTCATCGCTACCTGGGGCGTCCCGCCGGTCTTCGCGCTCAACGTGGCCGCTGGCTGCGTCCTGGCGGTCATCCTGCTTGCCTGGCGGCGTCCGACAATCCAAGCCGGCCAACGAGAGCGATTCATTCCGGCGCTGCGATCCGGCAGCCGCTACGTCCGGCACGAGCCGGTCGTCCGGACCATCCTGCTGCGCTTCGCGACCTTCATCTTTCCCGCGGGGGCGGTCTGGGCGCTGCTCCCGCTGATCGCGAGCCGGCAG
>DATEWO010000363.1:0-5239 GCA_035257925.1 Propionibacteriaceae bacterium
CGCCCCGCCTCCGACGGCAGCGGCGCAATTCATCCAGCAATATGGGCTGGTCGATGAGGGGGCGCTCTCGCTTCGGCAGGCGCATGACCTCCGCAGCCGGGTCCGGGACACGATCCGGACCGGGCGACGGACGGGGAAGACGGGCGCTGAGCTGCGACAGCTCGATGAGCTCGAGAAGGCGCTCACGCGTGACATTGACGGGTTTGCGGCGAGGGCCGGTGGCACGGTGGGGGCGGATCTCCGTGCGGCAGATGAGTACTGGCGCACGCGCGTGGCCGAACCCTATGGGCCGCGCACGCTCCTGAGCAAGCTAACGGACAACAAATCCACGGCCGAGTCGCTCGAGAAGGCCCTCTACGACCCACGCGGGTTCGAGCAGATTCAGCAACTCAAGCGCGAGATGGACCTAGTCGATCCAGGCGCGTGGGATCTGGTCAAGCGACGGTGGGGGCAGAAGCTGATGGACGCCGCCGTGGACAAGACCACCGGGGCCTGGAGCGAGAAGAAGTTCGTCGAGGCCGTGCTCAAGCACTCGCCCGAATCGATCGACGCAATCCTCGGAAGTTCCGCCGCGCCGTTCACGAACATGGTCCGGCGCTACCAGAAGAGCATGGCCGACCCCACCGCCCCAGGCTCCCCGCTCCAGGCGGCGCACCTCTTCCGCGAATTCGTCGGCTCCAACGGCGAGGTCATCGTGGCCGGGCTCGGCAAGCGCACCCCGCAGGAGCTCGCCACGATGCGGCAACTCGTGGGCGATCAGAAGTGGGAGCGCATCACCCGGAGCTGGTGGGAGGACGTGGTCCTCAAGGGCGCCAAGGATCCCAACCAGCAGGTGACGCGGGCGCGGTTTCTCACTCAACTGCGCAAGGTCTCTGACGACCAGCTCACCGAACTCTTGGGGCCGAAGGGTGCGACCGAATTCAAGGAGTTTCGCGATCTCCTGCAGTACCAGGAGAAGCTCGCCTCGGTGCGCGTCAAGGAATCCGGGACCGGGCAGACAATGGTGCCGCTCTACCAGGCCGGTGCCGCAGCCAGTGCGATCGGTGCGCTCGCCCACGGCCTCGTCGTCGGCAACAAGACCGAGATCATCGGCGGCGCCACCGGGATCGGGTTGTCAGTCACTCCGGCGGTCCTCGCCTACGCGCTGTCGAATCCCCAAGGCATCCGGCTCCTGTCGGCCGTGGTCCGCCAGTTCCCCGACGCGAAGACGGCGATCACTCGATTCGGGATCTGGGCCGGGCAGAAGGGACTTCAGACGCATCCGCCGAAGACCGATGTCTCACCGTTCTTCCAGCCGGCCGAGGTGCCCTCGGCCAAGCTCCAGTGAGTTACATCCCGCCGCGTCACCCCACGACGCAAGGAGGTTCCGATGCGTCCACCATCCTGGCAGCGTGATCTCGCGTACGCCTGTCTCTTCCTTGTGCTGTTCGTTTTTCTCTCCAGCCTGCTGATCGGCTGCAGCAACGACGACGAAGAAGCGCGCGACAATGCGGCGTCGGTGGCTGGACCGGGTGTCGAGGTGAATTGCGCGCAGGTGAAGCGTGGGGCCAATGGCCTGGATCGGGGACCCGCCGTGATTGGCGATACCCGGGTTGATGTCGTCTGCCCGGGTAGCGGCGTGGTAACGCCATGAGGCTGACGGACTATCCCCTCATCCGGGTGTTGATCGGCTTGGCGCTCATGCTCGGACTGACCAGCTGCGCCAGCAAGCCGGAAACGCCCCGCCAACTGATGACGCCGAACACGCGGCTGATCTACCACGGTGGCCACTCCGGACAGTCTCTCTTCACATTTTGCGACCGTGGAAACCGCGTATATCAGAACGAGACCGGTCACTTCACCGTGATCCCGGGCGGGTGCCCAGATGGTAGTCCGTAAGGGGAGATGCCCCGGGACTGGCTGCTGGTGGCGCTGGGGCTCCTGACGCTCGTCGCCGTGCTCCTGGCGTACTGGTGGGGCTGATGTGCGAGGTCTGCGGCGATCCGACCCAGAAGCATGAGGAGGAGGAAGAGACGTGCTGATCCTGATCCTGTTGCTCGCGATAACCCTCACGGGCTGTGAGGGGGGCGTCATCGACTGGAACTTCCCGGGCCTCCAGTTGCTCATCGGGGCGCTCGTGGGCTTCGGCATTGGCTACGCCGTCTTTCGCTGGACCCAGTACGAGGTGCGGACGGACCGCCGGGAGAAACGCGAGGAGCGACGCGAGGACCGAGGAGGCACTCCATGATCGGCGCGCTGATCCACATCCTGATCCTGCTGGTCGTCCTGGTCATCGTGTTCTACATCCTGAAACTCGTGTCGGTTCACTTCGGGCTCCCCACCGTTGCCGTGCAGATCATTGGCTTGATCTTGGCCTTGATCCTGCTGCTCTACATCCTGAACACCTTCATGCCAGGGCTGAAGATTCCATAGCGCGTCATCCCCGGAGGATCAGGGTCACGGCGGCGACGACGATGGCGACCACCGCCGTGACCAGCATCCCGAAGGCCAGACGCTGCACCCGATCGGACGCGGTCCAGTAGGCGTCGACTTTGACGTTGAGCTTGTCCAATTCATGCCGGAGATCCTGCCGCAGGTCGCGGATGTCCTGCTTCGTCGCGAAGTCGAGAAGATCCCGCTTCGTTGCAGGGGCGTCCAAGTCACTCATGTGTTACCAGCAGTGGGTCATGCAGTTGCGGCCTTGGACGCAACAGGTCTTACACTGGAGGGTGCGGTTGCCCTCGATGGTGAGGGTTGAGAACGTGCAGGTCTCGGCATGCGCGAGTGCGGCGATGCCGAGGAGCAGGATGCTGATGAAGGTCAGGTGCCAGCGCATACGGTTCTCCTTGTGTGTGTGTCGTTTCACCATGACTACTTCTCCCAGCGGGCGATGAGGTAGGCCTCAAGCACGCCCAGCGCCACGGAGACCAGCAGCAGGATCACGAGCCCCGTCACCCCAAGTGCCTGATCGAGGCGCGCCAGCAGCGCCAGCCAGAGATCACTCAGATTGAGTGGCACCGGATGTCTGCTCCTGCTCTTGTTCCTTCGGCACCCATCGGTCCTGCTCTTTCAGTTCCTTCGGCACCCATCGGTCAACGGGCACCCATCGGCCTTGTTCCGTACGACCACAGAAGGTGCAGCGACGCCAGACTCTCACGAGACTCGCCTGTCGGTACTCGAAGGTCACGCACCGGTGCGGTGGTGTGGTGTGTGGCTGGCGGGGGGGAGGAAGTGCGGGTTTCATCGGGATGACGAGGGCCGCAGCACGTCGCGGAGCGTCACCTGCTGGCTCTCGAGCTCCCGCGCCTCGAAGGCGCGCAGAAGCGTGACGAGCGGGATCAAGTGCTGCGGGGCCACCACCTCCTGCAGCGTCTCCAACATTGCGGCGATCTGCTCGTGGCTAGTCCGGCGGAAGTGTTGCTCCGCATCCAGTTCCCGCGTGTAGTGGGCGAGCACGGCGGCTGCGATGGCCAGTCTGCCATTCTTCCCACCCATTGCAATCGAGGCCTCCTTAGCGGCTTCCAAGGTGCTGAGTCAGCAGTTTATCACACGATCCGCTGATTCAGCGCGACGTTTTGGTGACGGCCGTCCGCTCGACCTCGAAGTCCGGTGGCGAGTCTGCGTGAAAACGTGCGACGGGATCATGGCTTAGGACAGGCTCCCTCAGTGTTGAGTCAGCACCTAGACGGAACGTGTGGATTCTGCGCGCCTTGGCTGAGTCCCTTGACATGGGCCGTCCGAAAGCGAAATTATCGTCCGGAAGTGAGGTAGCAACACGTGCGAGTTGTGGGCAGGCATCGGGGGTGAGGGCCTCCAAGGTGGGGGCTCATGGCGGGCGTCCGGCTCTTCCCCGGACATACCAGGAAGTCAAACGCTGGTTGACCGCCCGGCAGATGAGCCTCCGGGACTTGGCCCGGGAGATTGACCGGGATCCGGCGTACGTGTGGCGAGTGCTCCGGGGCAAGGCCACCTCGGCCCCCCTCTGGGCGGAGGCGCAGGCCTTCATGCGTCGGCACCGGAAGAACGCTGCGCGGCGCCGGTCATGAGTGGTGACGCCGGTGTCTCCGAACCCCGACGGTATCTCTACGAGATCCGGCTCGTCCTCGCTGAGCAATCTAAGCTCGTGCGGGTCCGTGCCCCTGACGCCGACCACGCTCGGGCCACCCTCGCCCTCCAGTACCCCGGCTGGCGCGCCGTCCACACGACTCGGTGGGGCGGCGACGACTGGGTCCTGGCCCCCTAGGACCGTCGTCACAAGAGATTTGGTGGAGTGGTGGATCGAAACCCGGCTCACGAATCCCCTCAACGCCCGGGAGCACTGGAGCCGGCGGGCCAAGCGGGCGGCGCGGCAGCGGAGCCTGGTCGCGCTCACCCTCTTCAAGGCGCTGGGCACTCGGTCGCTGGAGGTTCCGCCCACTCGGGCCAAGCACGTGACATTCACCGCCTACGTCGGGCGGGGCTTCGATGACGATAACCTGCAGGCGGCGCTCAAGTCCATCCGGGACGGCCTCATGGAAGCGCACGTGATTCACGGCGACGGCCCTCGGCATGGACACGTCTTCGAATACGAGCAGCGTCGAGGCATCCCGACCGCCAAGCAAGGCGTCCGGGTCTCCGTGAGACTGCTGGACCCAGATCGGAGTGATGCGCCATGACCTGGCCGATGCGGCTGATGATCCTCCTGAGCGCGCTGCTGGTGGGCTGGTTTGCCGGCTGGCTGACGCTCGGCCTTGAATGAGGAGGGGACCATGACGACGAGCGTGGTGACGACACGCGACACTGGCCCGGAGCTCCTCGAGCGCGTGGTGATCGGGGGGGATCTCTCGAAGTTGACGCCGGCTGAGCGGCTCCGTTACTACCGCGAGGTCTGCGCCAGCGTGGGCCTGAATCCCCTGACGAAGCCGTTCGAGTATCTGCATCTCAATTCCAAGCTGGTGCTCTATGCCCGCCGGGACGCAACCGATCAGCTGCGGAAGCTCCACGGCGTGTCCATCACAATCACCGGGCGCGAGCAGCACGGTGATGTCTATGCCGTGGTGGCGCGCGCGACCGGCAAGGATGGGCGTACCGATGAGGCGATCGGCGCGGTGGCCACCAGTGGGCTTCGGGGCGAAGCGCTCGCGAACGCCTTGATGAAGGCTGAGACGAAGAGCAAGCGGCGCGTGACGCTTTCGATCTGCGGGCTGGGGATGCTCGACGAGACGGAGATCGACACGATCCCGGAGGCGCGCGCGGTGGCGGCTGAAGAAGACGAGACGCC
>DATEWO010000364.1:0-2430 GCA_035257925.1 Propionibacteriaceae bacterium
TGCGCAGTGGCCAGCCGGCTGATCTCGGCCGCCGCTGCTTCGCCGCGGCTGCGCAGCGAGTTGACCTGGCCGGTGAGCCTGGCCAGCCCTTCACGCCGGTCAGCGGCCGCTCGGATGAGCGCCGCCAATCGATTCTCCTCAGCACGCTGGGCGTCTTCGCACGCACTTCGGCGTGCCGTGGCAGCTTCCAAGGCCGCCGCCTTCTCCTCGAGCTGACCCGACAGCTGCTTCTCCTGAGCGGCAACCCGCGCAGCCTCACGGTCCAACTCATCCGGGTCGCGTACCACGAGGAGCTCTCCTGGTTCATCCTCGGCCTGCCGCATCCGCTCCCGCGCAATGGAGAGTGTGGAGGCGATTCGCTCCCGTAGGGCGGCAAGGGAATACCACGTCTCATGGGCGGCCGTCAGTCTCGGGACGCTCTGCCGTACCGCTTCTTCGGCCGCTGCTTCCGCTGCCCGGGCAGCGTCGAGCGCCTGCTCAAGTGTCTTGCGCCGCTCGTTCATTGCCCGCTCATCTGCAAGCTCGGACTGCAGCGCCTGGGTGGCCTGAAGCAAATCATCGGCAAGCAGCCGCGCCTTGGCGTCGCGCAACTCAGCCTGGATGATGGCCGCCTTCCTTGCTACCTCGGCTTGCCTGCCGAGCGGTTTGAGCTGCCGTCGGATCTCCTCGATCAGGTCCGACAATCGGTTCAGGTTCGCCTCGCAAGCCTCGAGCTTGCGGAGGGCCTTCTCCTTGCGTTTGCGGTGCTTGAGCACTCCTGCTGCTTCTTCGATGAAGCCACGGCGACCTTCCGGGGTAGCTTGCAAGATCGAGTCGAGTTGTCCCTGACCGACGATGACGTGCATCTCCCGGCCGATTCCGGAGTCGCTGAGTAGATCGTGGATGTCGAGCAGACGCGTCACACTGCCGTTGATGGCGTATTCGGAGCCACCGTTGCGGAACATGGTTCGCGAGATCGTGACCTCGGAGTGATCGATCGGCAGGGCACCGTCGGAGTTGTCGATCGTGAGCACGACCTCCGCGCGGCCCAACGGCGCACGACCAGACGTGCCGGCGAAGATGACGTCCTCCATCTTTCCGCCACGTAGCGTCTTCGCCCCCTGCTCGCCCATCACCCAGCTCAAAGCATCGACAACGTTGGATTTGCCAGAGCCGTTAGGACCGACGACACAGGTAATCCCAGGCTCGAAATTGAGGGTCGTCGCGGACGCGAAGGACTTGAATCCGCGCAAGGTCAGGCTCTTGAGGTACAACGTCCCACCTCTCGACGGTGTGTGCTCAGGCGAAGATCCGGCTGCGGAAGGCGACCTCACTGTAACTGACGGCGGCTCCGAGTTCGGGCACGTTGCAGGGCGGGTCCCAGATTGCTGCCGGGCCGACGGTCGGACGGTCAGACGCCAGCTGTCGGGTGCTCGCTTTCCAAGGTTTCGTCCGCCGTCTCGGTTACCTGGTGCTTGCCGCGTACCGAAGAGAAGGTCCAGAACTTGTTCAACAAGAACGAAAGCGGAGTAACGACCGCAATCGTGATCAGCTGCGCCCAGTAGAACCGGGTGCGGAAGCCGGTGGAGTCATCGAAGTAGGTCTGGGAGAGCGAGAAGATCGAATCCGGGTGCATCAAGAGGGTCAGCACGCCCAGGCCAACCACTTGGGCGAGGATGCCCACTGTCAGGAAGGGAAAGTACTCACGAAACCAGCCAGCATGCTTCGCGCTGCGAAAGGTCCACAGCCGGTTGAGCTCGAAGTTCCACAGATTGGCTACCAGGAACGCAATCGTGGAGTACACGTGGTACCAGCGGACGTTGAAGTCGGTGAATGGCAAGTCGAAGAAGATGCCATTCTCATCGGCACCTATCTTGTTGCACATAATCGCAACGAACATGTTGACGAGAACGCCGGATGCGCCAACGAGGCCAAACCGGAAGAGCAGAACCCAGTTGTGCCGATGGCGTACGAGCAAGTAGTGCTTCAGGCGATCCACGACCGTTAGACAATACCCATCTAATTGTGGAGCTGCTCGCGCGATCGCGCTGTGGACCCGCCGACGTCGTCGTCGCTCGCACACGAAAAGCGCGTCTGCTCGCTCCTCCTCCGCACGCCGGAGCGCGATCTACCGACGCTCGCAGCTAATGCCTCATCCGTCGCGCAGGGCTCGCGCTCCGCTTTAGAACCCCGCCAACATTGTCAAGGGTGCAGCTTCCCAATGAAAGTCTATCTATATAGACTTGCAGCCATGAAACGCGCTCGGCGACCCTCACCCCAGACCGTGGCTGTGATTGAGGCTTTGGCCGAGCAGCCTGCCGCCTGGCGCTACGGCTACGACCTTTGCCGGCAGCTCGGCATGAAGGCTGGCTCGATGTATCCGATTCTGATGCGGCTTGCCGACCGCGGCTTGCTCGAGACTGCTTGGGCGACCGAGACCGAGTCCGGCCG
>DATEWO010000365.1:0-4606 GCA_035257925.1 Propionibacteriaceae bacterium
CTCTGACAGCCGCCCCCGCTCGGCCGCTATCGAGTTGCCGGTCCAGCGTGAGTGCAGCGTCGATCAGAGCTAGATGGGTGAACGCCTGCGGGAAGTTGCCGATCTGCTCCCCCGTCAGTGCGATCTCCTCTGAGAAGAGACCCAAGTGGTTGGCATAGGTCAGCATCTTCTCGAACGTGTTGCGAGCTTTCTCCAGCTGGCCGGCTCTGGCTAGCGAGTCCACATACATGAACGTGCACAGCGAGAACGTGCCCTCCGAACCCCGCAGTCCGTCAGGTGATGCCCCAGGATCGTAGCGGTACACCAAGCTGTCTGTGACAAGCTCGCGGTCCATCGCATCCAGGGTGGAGGTCCACATTGGATCCATCGGTGAGATGAAGCCGACCGACGTCATGCGCAACAGCGAGGCGTCGAGCACATCGGTCTTCGAATGCTGGACGAACGCCTGGCGCGCCTCGCTCCAGCCGGCATCCATGATCTGGTCGTAGATTGCGTCCCGTTCACTACGCCAGCGCTCCAGCGGAGCAGGACGCCCGTGACGATCGGCCAGCCGGATACCGCGATCCAGAGCAACCCAACTCATCAGCCGGCCGTATGTGAAATCCTGCCGACCACCTCTGGTCTCCCAGATTCCCTCTTCCGGCTGGTTCCAGTTGTCGGTGAGCCAGTCCAGGAGGTGGCATACTCCACGCCATCCCTTGTGACCGGCTTCGAGTCCAAGCCGATCGGCGAAGTAGAGGCTGTCGATCGCCTCGCCGTAGATGTCGAGTTGCAACTGATCCGCCGCTCCATTCCCGATCCGAACGGGGCTGGACCCCTGATACCCCTCCCAATGTGGCAGAACCTCTTCGCTCAGCTCGCTGGAACCATCGACGCGGTACATGATGTTGAGCGGGCCACCTTCGCCTCCAATCCGCTCCTCGACCCGGTCGCGCAGCCATCGTCCTAGGGCCGCCGCTTCCTCTGTAAACCCCAGACCGAGCAGCGCATAGACCGAGAAGGAGGCATCGCGAACCCACGTGTACCGATAGTCCCAGTTGCGCTCCCCGCCGATCTGCTCGGGCAACGCCGCAGTCGGCGCTGCGACGATCCCGCCGCTCGGTGCGTACGTCATGAGCTTGAGCGTGATCGCCGACCGTTGCAGCGTCTCCCGCCACCGGCCTGAATAGGTGGATTGCGCGAGCCATGACCTCCAAAACCGGACAGTGCGGTCGAAAAGGTCCCAGGCCTCGGAAACGCGTATTTGCCTCGGGGGTCGAGGCTGACCGGTTTCCAGGACAAATCCCCGCATCTGCCCGGCCGACAGCGTGAGCTCGACATGCAGCTCCTCTGGGGAGGCCTGCTGGACACGTGCAAGTCGCTCATCGTCCGGCTCACGAATGAGATTCAGCGACATCGCGTTTCGAGCACCCTGGAAAACGACACCGTCTTCGGTGACATGAGTCTCGTGTGACTCCCGTCCGTAGTCGAACCTCGGAGCGATATCTACAGCGAAGGTCATCTCGCCGCGAACGCACCGGATCATGCGTACGAGCTGGTGCCGGTCGGACGCGACTGTGGTACTGGCGATTGGCATGAAATCGGCAACTTCCCCGACCCCCGATTCGGTGAGAAAGCGGGTGACAAGGATGGCGGTGTCCGGGTAGTAAAGCTGTTGTTGAGTGAAGGAATCGGCCGTCGGCCGGGTCCGCAAGTGTCCACCGCGATCATGGTCCAGCAGGCAGCCGAATATGCTAGGCGAGTCGAAGCGCGGGGCACAGAACCAGTCGATCGTGCCGTCAGTGGTGATCAGTGCCGCGGTCTGCAGATTTCCGATCAGACCGTGATCGGCAATCAGCGGGTATTGCGACATGGGCCCCCAATCTTCAACGCCTGAATGTAACCATGCTGTGCCAGCGACCTCGCTGAAACCTCACCCGCGCGGGGTGATTGGCGGCGGCCTGCCGGATGGGACGATACCTAGAGTCATGAGCCCTAGTCGGCGGTCGAAAGCAGGTGGGAATAGTGGCTGAAGCCGCCTCGGGGGGACGGCCGTCACCCGCGTTGCGACGCGTACTCGCCCCATTGGCCCTTGCTCAGTTCATCTGTAGCTTTGCTGGCTCGAACATGAACGTGATGATCACTGACATCAGCGAGGACTTGGACACCACCGTCCAGGGCGTTCAGATCGCGATCACGATCTTCTTGTTGGTGATGGCAGCCCTGATGATCCCCGGCGGGAAACTAACCGACCGCTACGGCCGCAAGCGCTGCTTCATTGTCGGCCTCGTCGTGTACGGCATCGGCGCCTTGATGAGTGCCATTTCGCCAGGACTGGGCGTGCTGATCATCGGTAACTCCATCCTCGAGGGGATTGGCACGGCGCTGCTCATCCCGCCCGTCTACATCCTCACAACGCTGTTGTTCACCGAGATGACCTCGCGGGCTCGCGCGTTTGGCGTCATTAGCGCCTTGGGAGGCATAGGCGCCGCAGCCGGCCCGTTGATCGGCGGCCTCATCACCTCCGCGATCAGTTGGCGTGCGGCCTTCATCTTCCAGGCGCTCGTTATCGGGGTGATCATTTGGCTCAGTCGAAAAGTCACTGATCCACTGCCGCCCGACCCGACTCGATCATTCGACACCAGCGGCGCGGTTCTCTCGGCGCTCGGCCTGGTGCTTGTCGTCATGGGCATCCTTGCGGCAGACAACAACCTTTGGCTGATGCTGATCCTCATCCTCGCGGGTGCGCTCGTGCTCGCGTTGTTCTTCCGCTCGATACGGGTAAAGGAGAAGGCGGGCAAGGAGCCTCTGCTGTCTACTAGCCTCTTCCGGAATCGCACGTCCAACCTCGGCATGGTGACCCAGAACACCCAGTGGGTGATGCTGCTAGGCACCTCCTTCGTGGTCTCGGCCTATTTGCAGGTCGTCCGTGGCCACAACGCAATCGAGACCGGCGTCATCTTCACCGCTGCGACCCTCGGCCTGTTGGTCTCCTCACTGGCAGCTGAGCGACTTGCCAAACGTTGGCCGCAGCGCACGCTCATCCTGGCCGGATTCATTCTCACGATCGCAGGTATCGCCGTCCTTCTCTTCTTCGTGGCTGGCTCGTCGACAGCCTGGGCGTTCGCGCCTGGCCTGCTCCTCATTGGGCTCGGTCTCGGCGCCATGCTCACCCCATCGGTCAACGTTGTGCAGTCGAGTTTCCCCGAAAGTCAGCAAGGTGAGATCTCGGGGCTGTCCCGCAGCGTGTCAAACCTCGGTTCCAGCCTGGGAACCGCAATTGCCGGCACGATTCTTGTTGCCGGCATCACCGCGACACCCGGCCGCGCGTACGCGCTGGCAATGACAAGCCTGGCAGCAATCGGTCTAATCGGCCTCGTTGCCGCAGTGATGCTGCCGTCAGAGATTCGTGCGGCGGCCGCGCAAGACATACCTCAGCATGAATCTTGACAGGACTCACCCGAGGCGGGTGAAGTCTGGCCCGCTCTTTGTCGGCATTGTGAGTTGCAGTCCGCCGAACACAGATCGAGGCCCAGATGAGCAAGTCGACGTACGAGATCCGGATTGCGGGCTCGGTACCACTCGATCTGCTTGAAAACTTCCGTCAGATCCAGACCGTGGAACCTGCTGGCACCATCTTGCATGCCGAACAACTGGACGATGCCGCTCTCTGGGGTCTCATCGACGCGCTGCGGAGCGCGGGCATCGATCTGATCGAAATACGTCGGGACGTCGGTCCGACTGGTTAGACCGTCGGCCTGAATGCGGTCTCGGGCCAGCGCCAAAGGGCCGCTAGTGCCAAACAACCCACCAGGCTGACGTACAGACCTGGCGCGACGTCAAGGTCCACCTTCGTGACAAGAATCTGGTCGATGAGAGGTGCCGTCCCGCCCAGCAGGGCAGTTGCGAGGCCGGCGGTCATCGACATCCCGGTCGATCGGAGTTGTGGGGAAAAAAGCTCACCCACCATCGCGATAAGGAGCACCCCCGCGATCGCACTACCGATAGCCAGCTGAGCCAGCAGCAGCCCGAGCCGTGACGAGCTGGCGAAAAGTGATGCCGGTACGGCCAGCACGGTCAGCGCCACAGTTGACCAGATAGCGACCGGCCGGCGCCCTACAACGTCAGAAAGACGACCTAGGCCGACGGCAGCGATCGCTGCGACGATCAACGCCGCCGCGGACATAGCCAACATGGAGACGAGATCGAACTCCGTCGTGGCTGCCAGATGGTTAGGCATGAAGATGAAGAACGTGTTGAAACCAACCGAACCTGCCCCGATCAGCGCGAAGCCTCGCATCAAAGCTGGGCGGTCGGTAGCCCAAAGTCTCGCGATCGGCTGCCTCATCACCTGCCCGGCTTGCTTGATTGCGAGGAACTGGCTGGTTTCGCTGACGCGGCGCCGAACGAACCCGCCGACCAGGCCCAGAGGCAGCGCCAGGATGAATGCCAGCCGCCACCAGCTGGCCTGCGCAGGGCCCGAGGCCTCTATGAAGAGCAACAGGGAGGCGATAGCCATGCCGGCGCCCAAGCCGAGAGCGAGGGTGGCGGTGTGCCAATTAGCCAGCTCGCCCCGGCGGCCGCTGGGTGCTCTCTCGATGAGAAGGACGCCGGCGACGCCCAGTTC
>DATEWO010000366.1:0-5773 GCA_035257925.1 Propionibacteriaceae bacterium
GCTCGCAGAATCCATGCCCGCCGGTGCCGGCGTGCCCGAGGTCAGCGTGCGCTGAACATGCGTAAGGTCGCCGGCACGATTGCCTCCCGACGGGTCCGGGACGGTTCGGTGCGCGTGCTGAATCGTAGCGACCTGCCCGCAGCCATTCGGCTGCTGTCTGGCAACCCGATTGAGAACGTTTTTGTCGCATCTCGGGTGCGTGCGGCAGGACTCGAGCAGGCAAGCCTCGGCTGTCCTGTCTGGGGGTACGTCCGAGGTGGCCTGCTTCGTGCGCTGTGCCATGCCGGGTCCAACATGGTGCCGGTCAACGCTGACGAGGAGGCACTTGAGGCGTGGGCCGAGTTCGCCGGGCCGCAACGCACCTGTGCATCGATCATCGGCCCGTCGCATGTGGCGCTGGAGCTGTGGAATCGGCTCTCCGATCGCTGGGGCTCGGCCTGGAGTGAGGTGCGCGACGTGCGGCCCCACCAGCCTGTGCTGGCGATCAGTTCGGCGCCCGCCATCCCGGTCGACCGGAGGGTACGTCGTGTCACTCTCGATCAGTGGGATGCCTACACGGAGGCGGCGGTGAAGATGTACACCGAGGAGATCGGTGTCTCACCCGTGCAGGGCAACCCCGCCGGTTACCGCTTCTACGTACGCCAGCTGATCGCCTCGGGTCGCGCGTTCGGCATCTTTGAAGGCGACCGGGTGCTGTTCAAGGCCGACCTCGGGTCGGTGTCCGGATCGGTCTGCCAAGTGCAGGGGGTCTGGCTGGAACCTGAGCTGCGTGGCCGGGGGTTGTCAGCGCCCGCGATGGCGGCTGTCGTCCAGCTAGCCCGCACGGTCGTGCCCACCGTGTCGCTCTACGTCAACGATTACAACCTGCCGGCCCGCGCAACGTACGCGAAGGTGGGGTTCACCGAGGTCGGCGAGTTCGCGACGGTCCACTTCTAAGGGTCGGTCGGGTGCGGCTCACGGCAGTATGGATCGCGATGTTGATCATGCTGTCGGGCTGCATGACCGACGAGTCGCCAGTAGGCACAGGAACACCATCGAGCCGGACCACAATGCTGAATAACCCAACCCCGATCCCGGCTCCATCGGGTCCGTCAACTGCCGGGCCGCCGTCCAATCCACGTCGGAACAGCGTGACGGTGGTGCTGAACGGCGATCTGCTATGGCATAACACCTTGTGGTATGGCGCCAAGGAGGACGCGCAGCGACGCGGAAAAGGCGGCTATGACTTCGCACCACTGTTGGCGGGCCTGAAGCCGGTGATCGCATCGGCCGACCTGGCAATCTGTCATGAGGAGGTGCCGCTTGCTCGACCAGGCGGGCCGTACCAAAACTATCCGCTCTTTGCCGCGCCGCCGCAGGTCGTGCACGCCATCTCCGCGACCGGCTACGACGTATGCACGACCGCGTCCAACCACAGCGTTGACCAAGGCTTCGCTGGCTTGAAGCGTACTCTGGATGATCTTGATCGGGCCAAGATCGCGCATGCTGGCACGGCGCGCACCAAGGCCGAATCCGAGCGTCCAACGATCTTCACGACTCGGCAGGGAATCAAGGTCGGGATCGTCGCTGCCACTTCCAGCTTGAATGGCCTCCCCATGCCGAAAGGTAAGCCATGGGCCGTGCACCGGGCGAGCGCCGGCGACTTGCTGGGTCAGGCGCGTCGCGCTCGGGCCGCTGGAGCCGACATCGTGATCGCAGCTGTGCACGTGGGGACCGAGTACTCCACGAGGGAAGACGGGCAACAGATGGCGCTGGCCCGCACCCTCACGGCCTCTCCCGATGTTGATCTTGTGTACATGCACCATTCGCATGTGGTGCAGCCCTGGACCAAGGTGAACAACAAGTGGGTGCTCTACGGGGTCGGAAACACAGTCGCCCAGCACGCCACCAACGTGCCGCAAGGCCACGAAGGAGCGACCGGGCGGTTCACCTTCACCCGCATGGGGAAGCGCTTCACGGTGAGCAAGGCGGAATACATTCCCACCCTGGTGACCCGCTATCAGCCGGGTCGGCCAGCGCGGCTGCATCAAGTGTCAACGGCGTTGAAGACTGCCAAAGGGGCATTTCGCGAGCGGTTGCTGGACGCGCAACGGCGTACGACTGCCGTGGTAACACGTAAGAACCCACCCGGATTAATGCGGGCATAGCCCGCGCAGTCTTTGCAATACAGTGCTCGGGTGATCACCCGAATGTCCGAGTTATTTGTCCGCACGTTGCGCGAGGATCCAGCCGATGCCGAGGTGCCCAGCCATCGCTGGCTGGTACGCGCCGGCTATGTCCGTCGCGCTGCGCCAGGCATCTACAGCTGGCTGCCGCTGGGTTACCGCGTGCTCCGCAACGTCGAGCGCATTGTGCGCGAGGAGATGAACGCGATCGGCGCTCAGGAGGTGCACTTCCCGGCGCTACTCCCGAAGGAACCCTACGAGGCCAGTGGGCGCTGGGCGGAATACGGCGAGAGCATATTCCGCCTCAAGGATCGCAAGGGTGCGGAGTACCTGCTAGGCCCGACGCATGAGGAGATGTTCACCCTGCTTGTCAAGGACCTGTACTCCTCCTACAAAGACCTGCCGCTCTCGCTCTACCAGATCCAAACGAAATACCGTGACGAGGCGCGTCCGCGGGCAGGGCTGCTTCGGGGGCGCGAGTTTGTCATGAAGGATTCGTATTCCTTCGACATCGATGATGAGGGCCTCGCCAAGTCGTACGCGGCCCATCGCGATGCCTATATCAAGATCTTCAACCGGCTTGGCTTCGAGTACGTGATCGTGCACGCAATGTCAGGGGCGATGGGCGGCTCAGCGAGTGAGGAGTTTCTGGCCATCGCCGAAAACGGTGAGGACACCTTCGTACGCTCACCTGGCGGTTACGCGGCCAATGTGGAAGCTGTGCGCACCGCACCACCGGCACCGCTGCCGTACGACGATGCACCGGGCGCTCATGTGGAGGACACCCCGGATACCCCGACCATCGAGACCCTTGTCGATCTGGCCAACGCTCGCTTCCCCCGGCCCGGCCGACCCTGGCAGGCCAGTGACACCCTGAAAAACGTGGTGCTGATGATCACTGAAGTGGATGGCTCCCGTCATCCGCTAGTGATCGGATTGCCGGGGGATCGGGAACTGGATCTGAAGCGGCTGGTGGCCCAGCTCTATCCGGCTGAACCCCAGCCTTTCGGTGATGAGGACTTCGCGGCAAACCTCGAGCTGGTGAAGGGCTATATCGGACCGGTTCGGCTCGGCAGCTCTGCCGAGCAGGCGGGCGCGGTCCTCGGCGATGAATCCATCACCAAGATCAGATATCTGGTGGATCCGCGGGTCGTCGCTGGAACTCGGTGGGTGACCGGGGCGAATGAGCCTGGTCGGCATGTCTTCGACCTGGTCTGTGGCCGGGACTTCGTACCGGACGGCATCATCGAAGCAGCGGAAATTCGCGAGGGAGACCCGGCTCCTGACGGCTCCGGTCCACTGACCCTGGCCCGTGGCATCGAGATGGGACACATTTTCCAGCTGGGTCGGAAGTTTGCCGAGGCGCTTGGGCTCAAGGTGCTTGATCAAAACGGAAAGCTCGTCACAGTAACTATGGGCTCCTATGGCGTGGGCGTTTCCCGAGCTGTTGCGGCCGTTGCAGAGGGAACCTGTGACGACAAGGGGCTCTGCTGGCCACGCGAGCTGGCACCGTTTGATGTGCACGTACTGGCAGCCGGCAAGGACGACCTGGTTACCACGGCAGCCGCCGACCTGTCGGTTCGGCTGGACGAGGCTGGTGTCTCGGTACTCATGGACGATCGGACGGTGAGCCCGGGCGTGAAGTTCGCCGACTCCGAGATCATGGGCATGCCCACGATCGTGGTAGTTGGCCGCGGCCTGTCAGACGGTGTGATCGAAGTGCGGGATCGAAGGAGCGGGGACAAGATCGAGGTCGCCGTTGAGGATGCGCTCGGGGAAATCCTGGCAGCGGTGCATGGCCCAACCCGGCTCGGCTGAGGCCTTCATTTGCCGGACATTTCCGCTCTGACGCTGGCGGCTCTGATCCTCGCAGCATTTGTCGCGGGTTGGGTTGATGCCGTAGTCGGCGGCGGCGGGCTGATCCAGCTGCCGGCTCTGCTGATCGGACTTCCCAGCAGCACTCCACCGGCAATGATCTTGGGCACGAACAAGATCTCCTCGTTCTGCGGAACGGCGACCAGCTCGCTGACGTACGCGCTGCGGATCCGGCTTGACTGGCGGACTGTGGCGCCGCTGGTCGTTGCTTCTGCCGTTGGATCAGCAGTTGGGGCATCGCTGGCAAGGCTGTTGCCCCGAGATGCGTTCACTCCGATTGTGTTGGTCGCGCTGATCGGCGTGGGCCTTTACGTGTGGCGCCGGCCGCAGCTGGGCATGGCCTCAGTGCGGAAGCACGTTGGGCGAAGACACTACGGGCTGACGGCCGTGATCGGGCTAGCCGTCGGCGCGTACGACGGATTTCTGGGCCCTGGCACAGGTTCCTTCTTCGTGATCTTGCTGGTCGCTGTGCTCGGCTACGGATTCCTGGAGGCGAGTGCGACGGCCAAGATCGCCAACCTGGTCACCAACCTGTCGGCCATTGTGGTCTTCGGGCTGGCCGGTTCGGTGCTTTGGACACTGGGGCTGATGATGGGAGCGGCCAACCTGGTGGGCGGCTACATCGGAGCGCGCACAGCGATCAGCAGGGGCAACTCATTCGTCCGCAAGGTTTTTCTGGTGGTGCTCACCGGCTTGATCATCAAATTGGCGTACGACGTGGTGGCGCAGCTGGCACAGTGATCAACTGCTCCAGCCTGGCCATGCCTGAAGCGGGGCGCCCCAGGAGCGGGCTGTCTTCATGGCGGTGGTCAGTGCATTCAGCGCTAGCTGTCGATCCGGCTGAGTGGCCGAGGCAGCCAGCCAGAGCCCGCAGAACGGTTGCAGCGCGGTCTGCATGCGCATGATCAACCTGCCGGCCGTTGCCGGATTACGCGGGACAACTGACGGGACGTACGCCGGCTCGGGAGCCGGGATTTCCGCCGAGTGTCTGCTGAGCCAGGCGATCAGCCGATCGCGGAAGACTCGGTGGGCAAGCAGCTCGCGCTCGGCTCTGCGGCGCTGCTTGCTGAGTACCTTGAATTTGCCGATCGCCAGCTGGTAGCCGTACACGAGGGCGTGCAGTTGGCGGACCAGCTCCTGGACTGCGGCGTCCTCGGGGAGGATTTCGACCGGCTGCCGATCTGCGACCGGTCGAGCCGCGGGCGGGTTATTGGAGCCGATCACGGGCGTGAAGCTCGCGGCAGCGACTGACAGCGAGCCCCAAAGCAGTGCATCCGACCCTTTCGCTTTCAGAGCAGCGCGTCGGTAGTGCTCAGCAGCAGATGCCTCACGGCGAGACAACAGGGCGAGCGAGCCGTTGAGCGACGATCCGGTGATCCTGAGCGGCGCAGGCGCTGGCAGCGGACTGGTGATTGCTTGAGCGTGTGCCGTGTGCGCGTTGCGAAGGAACGTCAGAAGCTGCCGGCGGTCCTTCGAGAGCTGGTTGCGGTGCGGTCCGACCAGGATCGCCGCCGCGAGCGCTGCCAGAGCCTGTTCGGTCGCCGCCGGCCCGGTAGTTGGATTCGACGGTACGGGCGTTGCGCTCTGATTAGCTGCAGGACTTGATGCGGCAGCCGGCGATGGCGGGCCGGGTGGGCTCTCGACACCGGAACCGCTAGATGCGCATCCGGCGAGCCAGGGCACTGCCAGTGTCGGGGCAGCCAGGCCGAAACCGATGATCATCCGGCGGGTCA
>DATEWO010000367.1:0-16140 GCA_035257925.1 Propionibacteriaceae bacterium
CCCGGCCCGGTTGGCGATCATGGGCGGCAGCGCTGGCGGATTCACCACTCTGGCTGCTCTGACGACCACAGATGCCTTCGCTGCTGGCATCAGCCAGTACGGCATCGCTGATCTTGAGAATCTGGCGACCGACACGCACAAATTCGAGGCGCGCTATCTCGACAGCCTGGTAGGTCCGTATCCCGAAAACCGCGCCCTCTACATCGAGCGCTCGCCGATCCACCACCTCGATCAGCTTTCGGCACCGATTCTGTTGCTGCAGGGAAGCGATGACAAGGTCGTGCCGCCGAAGCAGGCCGAGATGCTGGCCGAGGCGGCGCGGCAGAAACATCTGCCTGTTGCCATGATCATTTTCGAGGGCGAAGGTCACGGTTTCCGTAGAGCGGACACGATCAAGGCGGCAACGGAGGCCCAGCTCTATTTCCTTGGCCGGATTCTCGACTTTGAACCAGCGGACCGGGTATCACCGATTCCCATCGACAATCTGGTCCGGGTCGCGCGCCGCTGATCGGAGGTCGAACGAGGAGACACGCTTTCCGTCTCCGAGCGAGAACGACGTCAGCAGGTCACGAGCGCGATCCTCGCGACGCGGAGCGAACCATCAGACACGGAGAGCTGATCAGTTCCCGTTGCTGGCTTGATCAATATCGGCGTGCCAGGGATGCAACCGTGGCACCCAGGCCGGCACCGCCTGGCGGTAGCGCTGGTATTGCTCCCCATAGCGCTCCAGCAGCACCGGCTCCTCGTACCAGTGAACAAACACCGCCATGATCGCCCAGACAGTAAGGGCGTAGAGCAGCAGTGCCAGCGAGCCGAAGATCATCGCCTGGCCGAGTACCGCGGTGACAACGGCGAGGTACATCGGGTTGCGCACGAAGCGGTAGTCACCGCCGACCACCAGCCGCTCGGTGGGAGCGACGGGCGCTGGCGTGCCCCCGCCCTCACCAACGAAACGAGCGAAACCGCGGACCAGTACGACAACCGCGACTATCAGGAGTGCTGCACCTGTTGTCATCCGGATGATCGCGAACGGCGACGTCGGCCCAGACAACTGCCACCCGCTGATAAGCCAGGGCACAAGTCCAGCCACCACTCCGGGTGCAACAACGAAGAAGACGGCGCTGCCGACCGCTGCCGCCGACCGCCGCATGTCCACCCCGCCTGTCGCTAGGTCGGCACCCAATAGGTGTCTGGCAAAGGCCGTGGCCCGAAGATCGCCTGGCCGACTCTCACCGTGGTCGCCCCATACTCGATTGCGATCTCCAGATCACCAGACATACCCATGGACAGCTCGTCATAGGTGCCGGCGACATCATCGCTACTCTGCAGCCGTCGCTGCAGATCACGCATACGCTCGAAGCAGGCCCGGATCTCTCGTTGATCATCCGACAGCACAGCCAAAGTCATCAGACCGCGAACGCGCAATGTCCCGTAGGCCCGGAGTGCGATCGCGAACGCCTCCACCTCGTCGGGCGGCAAGCCGTACTTTTGCGGCTCACCGGATGAGTTGACTTGCAAGAAGACGTCGAGACTGCGGCCCTGATCCTCCAAAGCCTGATCAAGCGCCGCGGCCACCTTGACGGTGTCCAACGCATGGAACTCCGACGCCATAGTGGCCACGTGTCTGGCCTTGTTGGTCTGAAGATGGCCGATGATCGCCCACCTGAGATCAGGATGATCAGCGAAGTGCCTCGCCTTCTCCATGGCCTCTTGAACCTTGTTCTCCCCGAGCAGCCGAACCCCGGCCTCATAGGCCTCCGAGACAAGGTCCATCCCTTGGTTCTTGCTCACTGGCAGCAATCGCACTTCACTCGGATCGCGCCCGACTCGCGTGCACGCCGCCTTGATGCGCGCCTCCACCGCGGCTAGGTTCTCCGCCACGCTCCCCATGCCTGAACCTTAGTCTCGCTAGGGCACTGTGATGGCGCGTTATCCGAGGTCGACGCCTTACGGCCAACGCGCGCCGAGCGAGATCAGCCCCAACGCCGCGAGGATCGCAAAGCCCAATCCGAAGCCGGCGTAGCGCGCGGTGACCTCTCGGTCCACCTTTTCCTTGCCAACCGAGCTGCCGATGTCGCGGTACACGTCTTTCAGCTCTCCAGCAGATGCCGCGGTGTACGCCTCCCCGCCAGAGATCTTCGAGATCCGCGCCAGCTCAGCCCGGTCCACGGGCACCGGCTCCCGCCTACCACCTATATCGATGTAACCGTCGGGTGTCCCGTACGCGATGGTGTAGATCGGGACCGATTGGGCCCTCGCGGCCATCGCAGCTTGATCCGACGGCCGGCCGACTTGCGTCTTGCCGTCACTCAGCAAGACGATGCGCGCGGGGGGCACCGTTTTCGGGTTGTCCGGGTCGGGCGGCACTTGGGCCAGGGCGGCAAGCGAGGTGTAGATGCCCTCACCGATTGCAGTCGAGGCCTGAGGGCGTAAGGAACGGATGGCAGCCGTCACCGATCCACGATCCAGCGTGGGCGGCACGAGCGTCGTCGCCGTGCCGGCGAATGTGACCAACGCGATGTTGAACTTGGGCGGGAGGGATGTCACAAACTGCTCGGCCGCGGACTTGGCCGCCTCCAGCCGGTTCGGTTCCACGTCCTTGGCCTCCATGGACAGCGACACATCGATGGTCATGACGATTGTCGCCCGTTCCCGTGGCACGGAGACTTGATCTTTCGGCTTGGCGAAAGCAACCGTCAAGGTCAGCAGGCTGAGGATCGACAACCCGACCGCGACATGTCGTAACCAGGTGCGGTCCCGCGGGATGACCAAGTCGAACATCGTCTTGCTGACCTGCATACTGCGGTTCCGCTTGCGCTGCACCAGCCACAGGTAGAGGCCCACCAGCAGCGGGATCAGCAACAACAGCCACAGTCGCCCGGGCGCGAGGAAGGACAACAGCGGGGTCACCAGTCAGCACCGTCCTGCGACCGGCGAGGAGCACTAACCATTAGGGCCATTTTGCTCCCAGCGAGATAGCGCCTAGCGCTGCGAGGACGGCGAGCGCCAGACCGTAACCGGCAAAGCGGGCAGTCACTTCACGATCGGCCTTCTCGTAGCCGATTTCTGACCCGATGTTCTGATACACCCTCTTCAGCTGATCGGCCGTGGCTGCCGCGAAATACTCACCATTGGTCGCGGCGGCGATTCGCTTCATTTCCTCATGGTCGACCGGTACGGGTTCCCGATTGCCGTCGAGATCGACATAGCCGTTTTCGGTGCCGTACGCGATCGTGTAGATCGGAATCTTGGCCGTTCTGGCCTCCGCTGCGGCTTGCAGCGGCGCGCGGCCGGCAGTGTTGTAGCCGTCGCTGAGCATGACGATGGCACCGGGCGCTATTGAGTTGGGTTTGTCAGGATCCTTCGGAGCCTGCTGGAGTGCCCGGAGCGCTGTGGCGATACCTTCCCCTATCGCCGTCGATTCCTGCAGTTGAATGCCGTTGATTGCGTTTTGAACCGTGCCATGGGCGGTGGTAGGCGGCACCAGGATCGCTGCGGCTCCCGCCATCGAGACAACCGAGACGTTGTACTTCTCAGGGAGCCGGGTTACGAAGTCGATGGCTGCTTGCTTGGCGGCGTCGAGCCGCGTCGGCTTGACATCACTAGCCTGCATCGACAGCGAAGAGTCGATCACTATCACGACCGTAGCGCGCTCACGTGGCACATCGATCTGAGTCTTCGGCCGTGCGAAGGCTGCGGTGAGGGTGATCAGACTGAGCAGTGAAAGCGCGACTGCTAGGTGCCGACGCCATTGCGACTGCTTGGGCACGACCACGTCGAGCATGGAGGTATTGGTAAAGCGCATACCGCGCCGGTTCTTCCGGAGGCTGGCGAAGATGTAGGCAAGAATCAGCACCGGAATGATGAGCAAGATCAGCAGCCGCTCCGGCGACAGAAACGCGAGCTGCGGAATCACCAGCTGCGACAGCAGCGCGGATCTCATTTCGTCACTCCCTGTGGCGGGGCGTGCAGCATGCTCGCCACGCGACGGTACGCCAACACGAACCGGGCAATGTCTTGCACCCAATCCCGGTCGGTCCGCAACTGAATGTGCCCGACACCTGCACGACGAAGCGAGATACGTATTCGTTCCCGCTGCGCCGCGCTTGCCGCATCCATTCTGGCTCGCGCGTCTGAGTCGCCAGTGTTCACGTAACGCTCGAAGTCGGTCTCCGGATCGCGGATCAGCATGTCACCCACGTTGGGGAACTCGATCTCCCGCCGGTCGACCACTTCGACCGCAAGGACCTGGTTGCGTACGCTGAGCCGGCGCATCGAACGCTCCCAGTCGGGTTCCACGTTGGGATCCAGCTCATGATCACCCGGAGTCAAGAAGTCCGATACCACCACCTTCAACCCACGGCGACGCTGGGTCCGGGACAGTCTCTCGACACTTGCGGCCAGCGTCATCGGGCCGGTGGCGTGATCGGGCACGAACGGCTCGGTCAACATCTTGCGCAGCAGACCGTACAAGGCGGAACGGCCGGATCTGGCCGGCAGCCGGCGCAGGCTCTCCGGGCGCAAGATGTAGCCGCCGAATCGGTCGCCCATCTTCTGACTGAGGAAGCCGATCGTCGCCACCGCCGCGATGCCGAGATCCCGCTTGGTTACTCCTTCGGTGCCCCAGTTCATCGACGGCGTGACATCAAGCAACGCCCAGACCTCGAGCTCACGATCAGCGATGGTGTCGCGGACGTAGGGCACGGTGGTACGTGCGGTCACCGCCCAGTCGATCTTGCGGACGTCGTCCTCGCCGGGGACGTACATCCGGGCGTCGCTGATGTCCGAACCGGGTCCCGGCAGCAGGCCCATGTGATCACCGTGCAGAAACCCCTCGAGGCGCCGCACGATGGTGAGTTCGAGCCGGCGCAACGCGGCCTCCGGGGCCAGCTTGTGCAGCGGGATGGTGGCCCGTGTTGGTGCACCGAGCACCGAGGCGACCGCTCCCATGCTCTGCTCCGGAGCAGCGAACTGCACGGGAGTACCGCCAGGTGGCGGGTAACTCACAGGCGTACCAGCGGGCGGCGGAAAGCCTGGTGTACCGACGGGCTGACCGCCTGGCGGCGGGAATGACACGTCAGCCTCTAGTTGAAGTCCGGCTGGTTAGGCATATTCGGCACCGGGTGCTGATAGGGGGCTGCGGGCGAGGTGTAGGTGTTGCCCGACGGTACCGAACGTCCGGCTGGAGTCTGGTGGTTCGGTCCAGACTGCTGGTTCCAGACCGGCGTTGGCGGTGGCACCATGGCGACGATCCGCTCGATCACCTGAGCTGGTGCGATGTTGTCGGCCACCGCGTCAAAACCGAGCACGATGCGGTGCGCCATCACATCTTTTGCCACAGACTGCACATCGGTCGGCAGCACATAGTCCCGACCATGGATCAGCGCCAGAGCACGCGCAGCGGCCACCAGACCCAGCGTGGCACGTGGGCTACAGCCGATCTGGATGACCGGCGTGAGATCCGGCAGGTTGAACTCGGCGGGCGTACGCGTCGCCAAGACCAGCCGGACGATGTACTCCGCGACAAGGTTATGGACGAAGATCTCCTCGGCCTGACGCTGCAGCTGAAGGATCATCTGTGGGTTCAGGACAGGTTGTGAAGTCGGAGGGTCGACGCTCATCCTGCGGAGGATCTCGAACTCCTCGTTCCCGGCCGGGTAGGGAACGTCGACCTTGAGCAGAAAGCGGTCACGCTGTGCCTCTGGTAGCGGATAAACACCTTCTGACTCAATAGGGTTCTGAGTGGCGATCACGATGAAGGGCTGCGGAACGGGATAGGTCGTGCCGCCGATGGAGACCTGCTTCTCAGCCATCGCCTCCAGCATGGCTGCCTGCACCTTCGCAGGTGCCCGGTTGATCTCGTCGGCGAGAAGAAAGTTTACGAAGATCGGCCCGAGCTCGACGTCGAAGCTCTCTTGGCTCGCCCGGTAGATGCGGGTCCCGACGATGTCGGAAGGGACCAGGTCGGGAGTGAACTGGATCCGAGCGAATTCACCACCGACAACGGTGGCGAAACTGCGCACCGCCAGCGTCTTGGCCACCCCGGGCACACCCTCGAGCAGGCAGTGTCCCTGGGCGAGCAGGGCGACCATGAGCTGCTCAACCATGTGCTCCTGCCCGACGATCACGCGCTGAACCTGTGCGATCGCGTCCCCGAGTAGCTGCGAGGCGCTCTGGTTTCCGAGCTGGCCCGAGGTCCGAGCGGCCGGGCGCTCTTCGACAGGCTGGCCAAACGACGGACTACTCACGCACCTCTCCTGTTACTCGTCAATAGCGTCTGGCGGACGGGCATCGTGAACCGTCGCCGCTTTGCTCCGGACACCGAGCCATTCTCGCAGACGCAGGACTCAAGGCTATGGGTCCGCACAAACCCGGAACTAGGCGAAGGTGTCAGAGCCCGCTGTGAGCAAGCTATGAATCAACCCTGACCCCGCTATGACGCGGTCCGGATCGCGCGCCGCCGTGCTGAGGAGAAGGGAGCCGACATGCGTCTCGTCGACGAGCGACGACGAAGTAGGCGGGTCCGCAGCGCGATCCGTCGCGAGCGGGACCGAGCCATTAGACACCGCATCCGGCGCCTGAGGAGCTTTTGGCCTGTTCGGGCCGAATAGACTCTCCGTGCCCCGCACCGCGCGGTGGTCGGCCTCATCCGCATCGAGGTCGCCAGATGGAGAGCGATGTCGAACACTGAGCCACCGGCCGAAGGGCCGAATGAACCGTGGACCAGCCCCGGCACCTTCCATCCCGGCTTCGACGAGGGGCCTGGCGCAGGTCCGGCGTATGTGCCAGTAACGCCGCTACTGCCGGATGATCCACCAAAGGTGGGCGATTTCTGGCTCGACGCGCGGCTCGGCGCTATGCCTGCGGGAATCGCGTTCACCGCGCACGATGCAGCCAACACGCCTGCAATGGTGATCTTGCTATCCGAAGGAGCAGCCGCAGATGCGGCAGCGCGAGCGCGCTTCGCGGGCGAGATCAACGCGCTGCACATCGACGCGGTGCTCGCACGAGGTGGTCAGGGACAAGACACTGGGCGACTTGCACGCAAGTACCGCAGCGGGGATGACGCTCCCGTAGCACCCGACGACCGTTTCGTCGCCCCATGGGCGGTGCTGGCCTACGACGGCTCGCCAGCTGCGGCGGCGCAGGCTATGCAAATCCTCGACGCCGTGCAGATTGCGACGCTTCCACCGCAGGGAATGCCCTCCGGCCCCGACTATCAGCAGTACTGGATAGAACGGGTACGCCCCGGCCTGGCACGCCTGTGGCCGTTGCCGTGGCCTGGCCGGTTCGACCGGGCGGGTTGGCGAACGATCTTGGTGTCATGGCTCCTCATGCTGCTGCTTGCCGCTCTTGCCGTGCTCATCGCGATCTTGATCTTCCGCAATCAACCACCACAGTCGCCGCCGCCGCCCACGGGCAGTTCCGCCGGGCCGCAGTCAGGGTCCCCACAGTCAGGGGATCCGCAATCGGGGTCTCCGCAGTCACCCGGGCCGTCGGGATCTCCCTCCTCCGGGTCGCCGGGACCGTCGGGCACCGAGTCCGGCGGCGGCGAGCCCACCGAATCCGCGACGGGATCGCCAGCCGCAAGCAACAGTCCACGCTCGAGGCTGTAGTGGTGAGCGCAGCTATCCGATCTCCGGAATCCTTGGTTAGCGTGGCTGAGACGTACACTCCGGCTGCTCAGAGGGGGTTCTGGGTTCGGCTCGCGGCCTGGTTGGCCGTCTGCGCGCTGCCGGTTCTTGTCGCTCTCTACGTTGCTGCGACAACCTTTGACGGCGGCACCTTCATCCCGTGGCGTCCGATAATGGTCGATCTCGACGTCTACCGCCGCGCGGGTTCGGTGTTGCTTGCCGGAGGCAACTTTTACGATCTTCCCGGACCCCTTCAGTTCCTGTATCCACCCTTCGCAGCCGTCTTGGCGGCACCCCTGGCCCTACTGCCGGCAACGGCGGTCCAGATTGGCTGGACGGCAGCCGGCGCCATGGCGCTTGTCGCGATCTTGCACCGCTTCGGGCTAACGGGCTGGCTGCTCAGCGTGGCCGGGGCTGCTGTCGTTTATATCGTCGAGCCCGTCGTCCAGACGCTGGCCTTCGGGCAACTCGGAATCTTCCTCGTGGCACTGGTTGTGTTGGACCTTGCCCCTGGTCCTCGAGTGTTTCCTCGGCGGCTGCTACCGGAAGGGATGCTCACCGCTGTCGCAGCAGCAATCAAGCTCACGCCGGCGATCTTCGTGGTTTATCTGCTCGTTGCGCGGAAGTTTCGCGCCTTCTGGGTCGCCGTTGTCACCGGCATCGTGATCACGCTGGCCAGCGCAGCCATAGTGCCAGCCGCGTCGTATGAGTTCTGGACGAGACTGGCGCGCGGCGACACCGGCCTGGGACACAGCATCATCTACTACACCAACCAATCGGTGATGGCCGACATCGTCCGGGTCTTCGGGCTGGGACCAGAGCCGGCAATCGTCGGCCTCGTCTTGTCCGGTGCGGTGGCGGTTGCCGGCGTGTGGGCCGCGGCGCTGTGGCATCGGCTCGATGACATCCGGCTGGCGGTCATCATCTGTGGCGTTGCCGGGCTGCTGGCCTCACCCGTGTCGTGGTTGCATCACTTCGTGTGGGTGGTCCCGCTGGCGATGAGCCTGTTAGAGCGTCGATCTGGCAGCCCGCGCAGTCTCCCATCTTGGTATCTGGCTCTGGGGTGGCTCTTTGTCGGCTGGGTTGTGGTGGCACCGTTCACCGGGCTGCCCAACGGAGCAGATGTCGAGCTCCGGTGGAGCTGGTCCCAGCACCTTCTCGCCTCGGTCACCACCGTTCTTGGTCTTGCGCTACTTGCCGGTGCGATCATGATCGCCCGGCCCCGAGTCCAGACGATCTTCGCTCGCCCAAACAGCAAGGAAGTCGTGCCAAAGTAATTCGGGATTTGCTACCAGGTAACCATCTGCCTACGACCCGACATGATCACTGTGACGTCTGATTGGTGATGAAGCCGATGATGACAGCAGTCCACCAGAACGTCTGTGACGCGCCGGCCAGAACCATGCCACGGCGTACCACCGACCGGGCAGGAGTCGGCATCTGGCGTTCCATGAGACGTGACGTGGACAGTGCAAGAACTCCGACAATTCCCACGCCGAGCACACCGCAGAGCTTGATCACAACCAACCACGAACTCAGATCTGGCTTGAGCACAACGCCGCTGGCGGTAAGACCGGCGAGCCCAATCCAGATCAAGGGTGTCATTCGTTCGGCGGTGAGCAGCACATCGCCAATCGTTACTCGGCCAGACAGGGAGAGCAGGCCGTACCAGTCGACCGCGAGCACCGAGCCGAACCCGACCACCAGCGAGATCAGATGAACGAAGAGAGCGACAATCTGCAGCCAGGGCGGAGCATTGAGCAGCGTCGAAAGGAAGACCATCCCAGCGATGGCCAAGCTGACGGCGCCGACCAGCCGCGCTTCGGACGGGGTGAGTAGCCCGTCGCGCCTCACTGTGTGAGCAAACATTTGCAGCAGAAGAAGCTTCCCCCTGAAACTCTCTCGGCGCTATGCCGCATTGCCGACTCTACTGGTTGTGTTATTGGTCGACGGCGCCAACCCAGGTGCTGGAAAATTCGGTGTCCTGGGAGGCAGCTATCGAAGATCAACTTGGGTAGGACGCTGCTCGGAAATTGACCCGGAGGCCGTAGAGCGAGCTGGTTGCTGTGATGTAGAGATGATTGCGCTGGATGCCCCCAAAAGTGAGGTTGGCGGCAATCTCTGGCAGCCGAAGCTTGCCGATCAAGGAACCGTCTGGGTCATAACAGTGCAGGCCGTCATGAGCCGCTCCCCAGAGACGACCGAGATGATCAAATCGGATTCCGTCGTAACCCTGGTCGTCGGCACAGAAGAGCTCACCGCCGGTCAGCGTTCCATGATCAACATCGAAGACCCTGATCTGGTGCAGCTCGCTGTCGACGATGAACAGGCGGCGTTCGTCAGCTGAGAAGGCCAGGCCGTTGGGCTGCGCGAAGTCCTCGATGACGGCCGTCATGTTTCCGCTGTCCGGATCCAGACGATAGACACTGCGCGAGCCAATCTCGGAGGTGGCTTCATGACCCTCGTAGTCGGTGTGGATGCCGTAGCTCGGGTCGGTGAACCAGATCGATCCATCCGAATGCTCCACGACATCATTCGGACTGTTCAGCCGGTGACCGTTGTACTCGGCTGCCAACACGGTGATCGAGCCGTCGTGTTCGGTTCGCGTCACCCGGCGCTCACCGTGCTCGCAGGTCACGAATCTGCCCTGCCGGTCGACCGTACGACCGTTCGTGAAGCCGGCTGGGGTGAGGAAGACGTCGGTGCGTTCGCTCACCTCGTCATAACGAAGTATCCGATCATTAGGGATGTCGCTGAACAACACGAATCGGCCAGCCGCGTGATACCCAGGTCCCTCCAGCCATCGACCACCGGAGAAGAGCCGGGCGACGGAACGGTCGCCTCCCGTACCGGCGAAGCGGGGATCCAACACCTCGAACTCCGCTGGGATGAGATCGGCCACAGGCCCTCCTGTAGATGTTGGCCTTGCGTCTGCGGGCTGCGGCGACTCTATCGAGAAGCGCCCCTTAGCTGGCCTAAGGCGCGCCTGAGCCGTGGAAGGCCACCGTCGCTATCATCGGCCTGGATCAATTGGACCGGCTTGCACACACCTGGGGCGGTAGCTCAGCCGGTTAGAGCAGGGGACTCATAATCCTCCGGTCGCGGGTTCAAGTCCCGCCCGCCCTACTGATGGCCGTCTGATGGGTCAGCGCCAGCCAAGCTCAGGCGCGACGTGACGTACCACACTCTCGATCAGGTGGGCGTTGTAGTCGACGCCAAGCTGGTTCGGAACGGTAAGAAGCAGTGTGTCCGCAGCCGCAATTGCCTCATCGTCGGCGAGTTCCTTGACGAGCTGCTCTGGCTCGCCGGCGTACGTCTTGCCGAATCGGGCCAGTCCGCCGTCTAAATACCCGACCTGATCTTGACTGTCGGCCGCGTCACCGAAGAACGCACGGTCCAGGTCGGTAACGACCGGGAAGATGCTGCGACTCACCGAAACTCGCGGCTCACGCTGGTGACCGGCGGACTTCCAGGCCTCACGAAACCGCTGGATCTGCTCCGCCTGAAGCTGGTGGAATGGCACGCCGGTGTCCTCAGTGAGCAGGGTCGAACTCATCAGGTTCATGCCCTGCTCGCCGGTCCATTCAGCCGTCCGGCGGGTTCCGGCACCCCACCAGATCCGGTCCCGAAGCCCCGGCGAATGCGGTTCTATTCGCAGCAGGCCGGGTGGGTTCGGAAACATCGGCCGCGGATTCGGCTGCGCGAACCCCTCGCCTTTGATCACTTCGAGGAACACCGCGGCGTGCTCACGGGCCATGCCTGCATGGTCAGAGCCCTCCTCGGGCGCGTACCCGAAGTAGCGAAACCCGTCGATCACCTGCTCCGGTGATCCCCGACTGATGCCCAGCTGAAGCCGTCCGCCAGAGATCAGGTCCGCCGCACCCGCGTCCTCGGCCATGTAGAGCGGGTTCTCATAGCGCATGTCGATGACGCCGGTCCCGATCTCAATTCGGTTCGTCCTTGCCCCAATTGCGGCGAGTAGCGGGAATGGAGAGGACAGCTGGCGCGCGAAGTGGTGTACCCGGAAGTACGCCCCGTCGGCACCCACCTCTTCGGCAGCTACCGCGAGATCGATGGACTGGAGCAGGGCGTCCGAGGCCGAGCGCGTCTGTGACTGCGGCGATGGCGTCCAGTGACCGAACGACAGGAACCCGATCTTCTTCATGCCTAATGCAACAACAGCGAAGGATCGCGTGATTCGCTGGGTTAGCAATGAGCCTTCGAGGATCAAGTGAAGCCGTGATCACACGAGATGACGTCCTCGCTGCCCGGAGACGCATCAGCGGCTACGTGCGCCATACTCCTTTGCTGCGACCCAAGGCGCTTGAGGAGCCGTTGTGGCTGAAGTGCGAGTTTCTGCAGCACACCGGCGTTTTCAAGGCACGAGGCGCCTTCAATCGTCTGCTCGCCGCTCGGGATCGGAGTGAGCTCGATCCATCAGCCGGTGTCGTTATTGCGTCCGGTGGCAATGCAGGTCTGGCCAACGCTTATGCCGCGGCCGCACTCGGCGTACCAGCGACGGTGTTCGTGCCGAAAACAGCACCGCTGGTCAAGATCGACCGGATCCGTCAATACGGCGCCGATGTGCGACAGGTGGGCACCGAGTATGCCGAGGCGCATGAAGCGGCCATCGACTACGCGAACACCCGCGGAGCCCTCCTCAACCACGCTTACGATCAGCTCGAAATCGCGGCAGGTGCCGGCACGCTCGCCGAGGAGATGTTCGATGACGAACCAGGCATCGAAACCATCGTCGTCGCGGTAGGTGGTGGCGGTCTCTACGCCGGTATCGCGGCCGCAGCAGAAGGACGAGCACGGGTGGTTACTGTCGAACCGTTCTCCTGCCCGACCCTGCATGCAGCGCTTGATGCTGGCCACCCCGTCGACGTGTCGGTGTCTGGGGTAGCGGCAGACTCACTCGGGGCCCGCCGCGTCGGCGAGATCGCGTTCAGCATGGCATCACGAGTCACCCCAACCTCGCTCCTAGTGGACGATGATGCGATTGTCTCCGCGCGGTTGCAGCTCTGGCGCGAGTACCGCATACCGGCCGAGCACGGAGCTGCGACCGCTTTCGCCGCGCTCAGCTCCGGCGCCTACCAGCCCGCCGCCGGCGAACAGGTCGCCGTCGTAGTGTGCGGAGCGAACACGGATGTTCGAACGCTAGAGCCAGAGTGATCGCACGCCCGTTGGGCCAGTGCCTGAGTTGTCATTCGTAACCATGGCGGCCGTAGAGGCGCACGAACCTCGCGTGACTCACTACCTCGAGCGGTACCAGACCCTCCATGCTGCGCTCGAACACAGTCACCCGCTCAGCGCCGCCGCGCCCGATCGGCTGCACCAAGCGGCCGCCGACCCTGAGCTGGTCGACGAGCGGTGGGGGAACTTTTGGAAAGGCCGCCGATACAAGAATGGCGTCAAATGGCGCTGCCGCCGGCACACCTTCTGTGCCGTCGCCATCGACGATGTTGACGTTGATGATGTTTTGTGCGGTAAGGCGTTGCCGAGCCATCTCGGCCAGGTCGGGCCACCGTTCGATGCTGGTCACGAACGAGGCCAACTGAGCGAGTAACGCGGTTTGATAGCCGTAGCCGGTACCGACCTCGAGGACGTGTTCGGTACCGGCGAGCCGGAGCGCCTGGATCATCGTGGCCGACAACGAGGGTTGGGTGGTCACCTGGCCATGTGGGATAGGTATCGGGGCATCGTGATATGCCAACTCCACCTGGTCCAGCGGCACGAAGGCCGCCCGCAGCACCGTGCGCATCGCATTGAGCACCCGCGGGTCGTCCACGCCGGCCCGCCGAGCCGCCGTGACAAGCTTCTCCGATCCTGAATCCTTCACGCCTGCGACGTTGGGGTGGCCCGGGCGACGGCGGCAATCGGGATGATCAACAAGGCGAGAACACCGCTGAGGAGTGTGAGCGTGGCATAGCTGGTAGCGGTGATGATCAGTCCCGAGCTCAGCCCGGCGCCTGCACCGGCGAGGGCGATACCGAGATCAACCGTTCCCTGAGTCCGGGCCCTCGTGGCCAGCGGCACGGCATCCGTCACGAGGGTGGTGCCGCTAACCAACCCGAGATTCCATCCCAGTCCGAGCAGCACCAAAGCCACGACCAGCATTGCCACGGAATCGACTGGCGCCCATGCGGCGAGGAGGCCCGAAGCCAAAAGGATGACGCCGGCAGCGACAGCGATCGGAAGGTAACCAAGCCGGTCGACCAGCCAGCCCGAGAACGGCGAGGGCAAGAACATGCCAGCGACGTGGGCGCCGATGACCAGCCCAGTGACATTGATGCTGTGGCCGTGATGCTCGATGTGGATCGGAGTCATCGTCATGATCCCGACCATGATCAACTGCGTCAAGATCATGATGCCGGCACCGCTCGCGACTGCCCAGGACCACGTTCGCCCAGAGTGGGATGAGCGCCGGACCGCAGCAGTCGGTACGGATGGCTCCGCGGCTCCGTCTCGGCCCCGGTGCGGTCCGGCGGCAATGCTGCGGGCGAGCAGCAGCGGATCCGGGCGCAGCAGGAGCCACAGCACAAGGCCAGCCGAGGCGTACGCGGCAGCAGCGAGCAGGAACGGCCCAGCGAGAGGCGGGATCCCGACCTCGATTGCCAGGGTGCCAGTGACGCTGACCAGGTTGGGACCGATGATGGCGCCGACAGCCGTCGCGACAAGGACGATGCTGACCGCCCGGCCCCGTCGAGACGGTGCGGCTAGATCGGCCCCGGCATAGCGCGCCTGCAAATTCGTGGACACGCCGGCGCCGTAGACCAGCATTGAGGCAAAGAGCAGAACGATGTTGCTGACGGTGGCTGCGACAACGACTCCGACACTCCCCAGGGCACCTGCGAGGTAACCGGCACTCAGTCCGACGCGACGGCCCAGGCGCTGGCTGATGTTGCCCACACCGACAGCCGCAACAGCCGATCCGATGGTGAAGAAGACGGTGGGCAGCCCCGAGAAGCGGCTGGAGCCCAACATCTCCTCCGCGAGTAGCGCACTGACGGTGATGCCGGCCGCCAGCCCCAGGCCGCTCAGTATCTGAGCCAGAAGCAGGATCGCCAGAGTCCGCCGCTGCTCAGGAGGCTCCTCAATACTGCTCGTGCTCGCCGGAGCTGCAGCAGAACGGGTCACGAAGAACCAGCCAGCCGCTCGGCGAGCTCGTTCAGCCACCTCGCCAGGCCAGATGGCCCGTCAACGATCACGTCCGACAACTCTGTCAGGGCAGCCTCCTCAGTTGAGGCTGAACAGACGAGAAGCCCCGCCACCCCAGCAGTTGCAAGTTCCCGGACGGCGCGGAAGGCCGCCAGATCACCCAAGTCGTCGCCAGCGAAGATCACCTGGCGCGCACCGGTTTCGTCGACGATGGAACGCAAGGCGGCACCCTTGTCCATGCCTGGTGCGCGGATTTCCCACACCTTTTTACCGGGCTCCAACACCAATTCGTGACGAGTGGCTAGCTCGCGGAGCGGACCCTCCAGCTCGGCAAGCGCCGCCTGCGGATCGGGCAGCAAACGGGTATGCACCGCGATCGCTCGGCCCTTGTTCTCGATCCTGGCTTCAGTCAGCCCAAGGGAGTCCAAGACGTCGGGCAGCTCCTTGGCCACCGCGTCGATCTGGGGCGGCTCGGGCGGCAGCAGGTACACGTCGTCGACCGCGTTCCAACGCTCCACCCCGTACTGGCCGAGCACGATCATTGAATCCAACCCAGCCACTTCCCGAAACCCGCCGAGATCGACTGCAGTACGCGCCGCACGTCCGGTGATCACGACGACCGTACCGACGTATTGCCCGAGCCGGCCCAGTGCGGCCACCGCGCTCGGATCCGCGTACGCCTGCGCCGGGTCCTCGACAATCGGTGCCAGGGTGCCATCGAAGTCCGTCGCTAGGAGCGTGTCGGACGGTGACGTAAGGACGGCTTGCAGAGCCTGACCCCCGGCAGATGAGAGCGATTCGGGAAGGCTCATGAACCGAGCCTGTCAGACATGACGTCTGGTTAGCCACACCTCGGCTGAAAGACAATGCCGGATCGCGCGCCGTCGAACTGAGGAGAAGCGAGCTGAGGCGTCCTTTCCTTTGCGAGCGACGACGAAGTCGGCGGACTCCAAAGCGCGATCCGCAGCGAGCGGAGCGAGCAATCAAACACAGCAGCTCCGGTGCTTGTCCCGACGTGAGCGCCTGGCCCACCCAAGCAAAGTGCAGCTAGGGTCTAGGAAACGCCGTCAGGAGGTCACGACGTTCATGAGTTCACAGGTCAGGGAATCGAAACTTGATGCGGCCTCCTTCGTCGTAGTGGCCAACAGGCTCCCAGTCGAGCGAATCGAACTTCCCGACGGCTCCAACGACTGGCGATCGTCGCCCGGCGGACTGGTCACCGCGTTCGAGCCGATCATGCACAGACGCCGGGGCGCCTGGGTGGGATGGCATGGAGCAGCCGACGAGGAACTGGGGCCATTTGAAAATGAGGGGCTGGCGCTGGTGCCGGTCCCGCTTTCATCCT
>DATEWO010000368.1:0-21918 GCA_035257925.1 Propionibacteriaceae bacterium
GCCGCCGCCACCGGCTCCACCGGCTCCGGCACAAGCGGTGGTTGCGACTAAGATCGCGGACAAGCCCGCGGCTGCCGCTACTTTCCGATTCCAGCGCATCTGGAGTCATTCCTTCCTGGTGTCGTCCCTCTGCAGGGGTCTAAGGCCTCGCGGCCGTTTGCTGGCCAGTTGCGCAGCCACCGGAAGAAATGCTGGCTGCACGGGAGTTGCATACTGACGGCCCTCGGACGGGACGTCCGAGCCTGCCTTGCCAGGCATTCTGAGCGAGATCAGATTCAGCGCATGAAGAGTGGCGGACTTGGCCCGATCCCCATCGGGATCTACGTCGCTGGGGCGGCTGATGAGCCGCCGCGACGGTCTGGCGTTCACACCTGATCTCACGCTGATCAGTAGTCCTTGCTGAGACACGCTGGCTTCTTGGTCCCCGTCGGTCCATGTATAACGTAAAGACCCCCCGCTTGCCCACTCTTGTTGCAAAGGAAGCCCGAATCATTTCGAAACTGCAACATGTTGTTGGTATCGGTGCCTAGGGAAGTGCTGAGCTTTCCCGGTGGATCCGCCTGGATTCAGCCGTTGTTGATCATCGACCGTACAGCCACACTGACCTGGCTTCGGGAACCTGACACTACGATGATGAGGTGTCTGACATCCCCGTAGGCTCGCCGCCGGCTCCGCCCGGACGCCACGCCGCTCCTAGCGGCTGGTACCCCGACCCGGTGAACCCTACCCAGGAACGTTACTGGGACGGCTGGCAGTGGTCCCGCAACACGCGCCCAGGAGCGGGCCCGCCGAGCACCGGCTATGGCCAGGCTCCATACGCGCCTTATCCGCAGCCCAATGTGACTCGACCGCTCGGCTACGCGGCACCACGAGCTGGTTCGGTGCAGGCCACCATGACCGCGGACGGCGTAGCTCTCGCGTCGTGGTGGTGGCGGGTGCTGGCAGTGCTCATTGACAGCCTGATCACCACCGCCATCGTTACGGTGATCACCTTCCCGGTGTGGCGATCGGTGTACGCGACGCTGGTCGGCTTCTTCAACGCCGTACTCGATGCCCAACGGTCGGGGGTCGCACCGCCAACGTTGAACACCACCGATCTGATCTCTGGTACCAGCCAGCTGATCGTGACCTCAGTAACGCTTGCTGTCGGGCTGCTTTACCACGCGGGCTTTCTGCGCTGGAAGTCGGCAACACCTGGCAAGCTGATCTGCGGGCTGCGCGTCGTACCGGTGGACCGCGGGCACGATCCTGGTCCCCTCCCGTGGGACTCGATCGGCATCCGTGTCGCAGTCTGGGTGCTTCCCGGCATCAGCTCATTCCTGGGCTTGGTCACCCTGGTAGACGTGCTCTTTCCCCTCTGGCACCGGAAGCGACAGGCGCTGCACGACATAGCCGCGAAGACGCAGGTCGTTCGGCCTCGCTGAACCTCTCGTAGGTCTCGAGTCGGTCACAGTTCCTGCGACAAAAAGCCGGAACCACCGAAACATTGCCGTGCATCTGGCTATATTGAGCCGAGGTCGGAGCGTTCGGGGCGCTCCTACCCGTAACCTTCGGGCACGGGGGCCAGGTCCGATGAGGTTGTTGTGCTGCGTACGCTTTTGCGCTCAGCTGCCGCCCTGGCGGGACTCACATGGGTGACCGTGGTGGCACTGCCGGTTACGGCAGACGCCGAAACCACTGACGGCAAATTAACGGTGATCGTCAACCGTGACGTCGACGGGAACGGGAGCTACGACGGCACCATCGATCGACCACAACCCGGCATTGAGATTGGTGTAACCGACGCCAGCGGTGTCCGCGTCAAGGGTGTAACCGACAGCGATGGCACCTTCATCCTTGATGCCACGAGCAAACTCAAAGGTGGCCGGTATTTCGTCGTTGCCGAAATCCCCGCAGCGCTCTCTGATCTCGCGCCGGTTCCAGGGAGCGGCACGTTCCAGCCGTTGAGTACCACGGTCGACGTGACGTCAGAGAACCAGACCGTGCGGATGGGCGTTGCGGCCGGTCGCACGTCCCCGGACACTCCGCGATCCGATGACCCGACGAGGGCGTCGCGCAGTTCGAATCGGGCCGAGGTCGCCAGGTTCGCTATCGGTGACATGGTCTGGCGCGACGACAACCGCTCAGGCGTCCAGGACACGGGGGAGTCGCCCGCGAGCCGGATCAGCATCCAGCTGCTCGACGTTGAAGGCGAGGTGGTGGACTCGACGGTAAGCAGCCCGTCCGGACGGTACCTCTTTGACAACCTGCAGGCCGGCACGTACTCGGTGCGGTTTGCAGGCGTGCCGGAAGAATTCCGGCTGACCCCAGCTGGCACCGGTGGCCAGCGGGGCACCGACTCCGATCCCGACTACTCGGGAGTGACTCCACCTTTCACCCTGGGCGTGGGCGAACCGAATGTCCGACCGACCACGGCGGCAGACGGCGTGCTAGCGGCGTATATCAATTCCACGATCGATGCGGGAATCACCCCGTTGCGGTACGCCGTGGGTAACCGGGTCTGGCTCGACCTGAACAGCGATGGCGTCCAACAGCCTGATGAACCGGCTGCGTCGGCGACCGTCTCGCTGCTCACTGTCGCCGGCAACGTCGTCGCCACCACCAACACTGATGCAACCGGCCACTATCAATTCAGTCATCTGCGAGGCGGTCGTTATCGGCTCCACTTCACCGACCTGCCAGCACACCACGCCTTGACCGGGCGAGCCGCGGCGGCGGACCCGGCACTGGACTCGGACCCAGATCCTGCAACGGGCCTGACTCCGGTCTTCGTGCTGGCCCAGGGCGCGCCCAATCTGGTGCCGGCTGCGGAGGCGAGCGCCTCCTCCATCGACTTCGAAAATCGCACTCTGAACGCTGGCCTGGTAACCAGGTACTCCATCGGGGATAGGGTCTGGCTCGACAACAACGGGGATGGTTTGCTCGGTCCCGGCGACAGCGGTGTGGCGCGAGTTACCGTCCAGCTCTTGAGCAGCGACTTGGAAGTCCTTGCCACCAAGGTGACCTCCCCGACTGGCCAGTACTCGTTTGACGAGTTGCCGGCTGGCAGCTATCGGATCCGATTTAGCAAGGTTCCCCCCGGGCTGATGTTCACCAGCCGGAATGTCGGCGACAACCCAGCCGTCGACTCCGACGTCGATCAGGCCGGAGAGACAGCGACCTTCACCCTCGGAAGTGAGGGGCCGGCTGACTCGAGTATCGATGCCGGACTCACATCGCCAGCGAATTATCCGGATGCGTCAGGCTCAAGCGGACCACCCGTTGATGCCGCGCAGTCACCGGCCGGCGGCACCGCCCGGCAGATCGCGATAGTAGGCCTGGCGCTCGCGGTGGCCAGCACCAGCTGCCTGTTGGCTTCTCGCCGGCGGCATAAAGTGTGAGCTGCCGGTGCGGATCCCTCGCTAGGGCGCTGGTAGCTCTCGGTATATCGTCAGGCTACTGATCACTTGCTGCAGTTGATCGGTGCCCAGCCGCCGAACCCTGCGACGTACCCGGGACTGCGTCGTATGGTCCCAGCTTGCCAGGGCTGCGCCGATTCGATCATGGTCATCGCGTTGTAAGAGGTCTGCTGCATCGTCCAGGCTCCCACCGGCGACCAGGCCCTCGACCGCCATCAGCAGGGACATGCAGTCGACGTTGGGCCGCGCAGTGGTGATCTTGAACGGCAGATCCGCCTCGATCAAGATCGACAGCTGTTCGGCAAGTTGCCGCGTTCCGGTCTGGCCGGCAGCGATCTTGCCGTAGAGTCCAGCGGCTTCAATCAGCTCTACAGCGGCCTCCCAGCCCGGTGCGTACGGCACCTCGATGAAGACTGCCACCTCGGGTCCGAGTTCGCCGGCCGCCGAGACCACTCGGGATGCGCTAGCGGCAAGATCATCGAGATCCCGAACGGTCGGCTCGACGGCCGCAATCTCGACGCCCGGCGCCTCGTGCCGAGCGAGCGCTAGCAGTCCGCCCGCGCCGCCGCTGATGATCACGCTGACTGGGATGCTGTCGCCAGGCGCGATCTGCCGAGCGATTTCGAGGAGCCGACGGTCTGGCACGACCAACGTTCCGAGCAGAGTTCGGTACCCCCCACGCAGCTCGCGATGGTTGGCGACCACCGCCGCAACCGGGGTCTCCGGTCGCCGGATGAGAGTCTCGTCATCAAGCAGGCTGTCCAACAGCTCCATGACCAGCAGGCTACGCAGCCCCACCCTTTGGTGCCTCGCAGTATGCGCGCTGAGCTCGTCGAAGCGTGCCCTTCGACAGGCTCAGGGCAGATACTGCGAATCGTGAGCCGGTTTCCCAGTCAGGAGGTTGATGAGGCACTAGCCAAGGTACGCACGGTATGCCTGGCACTGCCCGAGACATCGGAACGTTCGAGCCATGGTGGCCCGGCGTTCTTCATCCGGAACAAGAGATGTTTCGTGATGTTTCTCGACGATCACCACGGCGACGGACGGTTAGCGATCTGGTGCGCTGCGCCTGCCGGTGTCCAGGCCGATCTCGTCGAGACGGAACCGGAACGCTTCTTCCGGCCGCCCTACGTCGGTCACCTCGGCTGGGTTGGCGTCGAGCTACCAGGAATCGAGGATGCTGAGCTCCGCGCAATCTGCCAAGAGGCGTTTACCACCGTCGCGCCCCGGAACGTGCTCAAGATGTGGGGGGCCCAGCCTGCGGAGTGACTGCTGCGATCGCCCCGCCCCGCCCATGTTGCTACTGTTTGCGATTCAGCGCTGGGCCTGGTTGGTAAGGGTTCACAGCACCCTCGCCTAAGCCGGCAAAGACTGTCTCGATGACGGGCTCGCCTCGGGACATCTTCAGCGCCTCGAGGGGAAGCTCGGCGCGGGAACGCAGGTGACGTCGACGCATCGTCTCAAGGGATTCGTCTCCAACGATCTCTCCCGCGTCTACCAGCTGGACCAGCAGTGGGCGATCGTTGCTGTCACTACTCGGCGCAGCGCCCAGGCCGATGATCTCTGCTTGCGCCGTACCGTCTTCAGATAGCCGTCGTAGAGCGTACTTGCGACCACCGATGTAGATCTTGTCGACGCTCCTCTTGGCCACGGCCTGCATCGGTGATCCTGGTTCCTCAGATGCGGCGCGAGCTACCAGCTTGTAGACGAACTCGCACGTGGGGTGGCCGCTGCCGGTAACCAGTGCCGTGCCAACCCCGTATCCGTCGACCGGTGCGCCCGAGAGTGCCGCGATCGAGAACTCGTCGAGGTCGCCGGTCGCGATGATCTTGGTGTTGGTTGCGCCAAGGGAGTCCAGCAGCTCGCGCACCTGGACCGACGACGGGCCAAGGTTGCCGGAGTCGAGCCGGACAGCACCCAGACTTCCCTCGGTCAGCTCCACCCCTATCCTGACGGCCTCCATCACGTCGTAGGTATCCACCAATAACGTGGTTTGCCTACCCAGCTCCGCAATCTGCGCCGCGAAGGCTTCCCGCTCAGTTGCGTAGAGCAGGGTGAAGGAGTGCCCCGAGGTACCGAGGGTCGGCACTCCGTAACGACGGCCGGCCTCCAGGTTGGAGGTCGATGAGAAGCCCGCGAGATATGCGGCCCTCGCGGCCGCCACGGCTGCCAGCTCGTGCGTCCGACGTGAGCCCATCTCGATACACGGCCGATCGCCGGCCATCGCAGTCATCCGGGACGCGGCGGACGCAATGGCTGAGTCGTGGTTGTAAATGCTCAGCAGGAGAGTCTCCAGTAGCTGGGCCTCAATGAATGTGCTCTCGACGATCACCAATGGCGAACCGGGGAAGTACACCTCGCCCTCTGGATAGCCCCAGATGTCACCTGAGAACGTGTAGTCAGCCAGCCAGTCCGCCAGAGCTTGATCCACAACCTCGCGGTCGCGGAGGAACCGAAGGACCTCGTCGTCGAAGCGGAAGTGGCGCAGCGCGCGGAGCGCCCTACCGACCCCGCCGACCACCCCATAACGGCGGCCTTCAGGCAGCCGGCGCGCGAAGAGTTCGAAGACGCATCGCCGGTCTGCTGTACCGGCGCGGAGCGCGGCACGAGCCATCGTGAGTTCGTAGTGGTCGGTCAGGAGGGCGGTGGTCGGAACCTCGCTCGGTCCCCAGGCCGCCGACACGGCCGGAGCTGCCTCCGTGGCGGTCACAGCGTCAGCCTAGCTAGCCCGCGTTGGGTCGTTAACGAGCGAGATGCGCGAATCTCCAGGGTCATTGCAAGAATGGTTCTTATGCCCGACTCCGAGGGGGAGAGCCTGACGCCAGCAGGCGGAACCGCCATCGCCGAGCGCCCGGCTGAAGAGATTCTGGCGCAGACGCCGTGGGTCACCATCGTCTGGGACGACCCGGTGAACCTCATGTCCTACGTCACCCACGTCTTCGTGACCTACTTCCACTACACCAAATCCAAGGCCGAGAAGTTGATGTTGCAGGTGCATACCACGGGGAAAGCGATCGTCTCTAGCGGGACGCGCGAAGCGATGGAGCGTGACGTCACCGCCATGCACGAATACGGTCTCTGGGCAACACTCGACAAGTCAGACAAATGAGCTTGCGCCAAGACCAAGCTATGCGTCGCAGACATGTGAAACTCGGATCGCGCGGCCTCAAAGCGCGATCCGCGCCGAGCGATCCTGGCGAGCGAGGCAATTCACTATGAAGAAGTTTCACCGCAGGCGAGGCATGATCGTCACGAATCTCAGCGCGTATGAGGTGGAGCTGTTGTCCTCCTTGATCATGCAGCTGATCGAGCTGGTCTCCGATGGTGAGCCCGAGGGCTTTGCAACGCCACCCGAACCCAATGACGCTTTCGAGGAGATCGTCAAGAACCTTGAGGGCAATCCGGATGAGCCAGAGCAATCAGAAGACCCGGTGCTGAAGCGGCTGTTTCCCGACGCATACCCCCATGACACCGCGGCTGCCGCGGATTTCCGTCGTTTCACCGAGCGGGACCTCAAGGCGACGAAAGTCGCCGAGGCGCGCGTCGTCTTGGACAGGCTCGCGGCTACCGAGCTCGGAGCCCATGATCTCAAGATCCCGAGAGACGAGGTCGAGAGCTGGCTGCGTACCTTGACCAGTGTGCGGCTCGCGGTGGCAATCCGGCTTGGTATCCACGACGCCGCTGCTGCCGATGAGTTGGCGGCGCTGCCCGACGAGGACCCGCGCAGCTTCATGGTGAGCGTCTACGACTGGCTTGGCTTCGCCCAAGAAACCCTCATTTCGGCGCTCTAACACGATTCTGGAAGGCGGTCACAACATGGCGAGGTACGCACTGAACCAGGCCGCAGTAGACAACTGCCGCCGGCTGATCGACGCGAGGCAGTACGTGCTGAACAGCGACTGGGGTGAAGTGCAGCCACGCGCTGATTCCGAGAACGCCTTTCTGGAGCGGCACTCGTGGGAGGAGTACGCCGCCTGGCATCTTGGCCTCACCGAGGGTGCGACTGATGAGACGAAGGCCCGCTATGCATTCGTGTACGGCGACCTGCGACGCGTGCACCGGACGGCCCTGATTGCATGCGTCTATCGCGCTTCTGAATGGCGGCACAAGGAGATCGAGCTCGCGGCGCACGATCTGCTACAGCATCTGGACGCCACTTCTGGCTAGAGACCTAGGGAATGCCCTGGTTTCGCACCACTCACGACAACCTCTGCGACGAATCTGAGCGATTTGTCTTCAACGGTGCTGCGTTTTCAGGGCCGGTCCTCGATGACAAGCCGGTAGGCCCACAAGTGCACATGAGGCTTCGGGCTGTGGTCAAGCTCGGGAGCCCGTACGAAGCCGAAGTCACGGTAGAGCGCGTGGGCGGCGGTCATCTGAGGCAGAGACGACAGCAGCACTTCTCGCATGCCTTCCACTCGCGCTCTATTGAGGCATTCCTCTACGAGAGCGCGGCCAATACCTCGCCGGCGTCCCGCAGCCTCCACCGACAACATCCGAAACTCCGCTTGATCCGGGCGGGTCGCCAGCTCCCGCCACGGCGATGTCGGCGGACACCAGGTGACCGTGCCCAGGACCTGGCCGTCGTCGACCGCCACTAACAGTTCGGCCTCGCGTGCTCGTCGGCTGGCATCAGTCAGCTGTGCCTCATAGTCATCATCGATCAGGCCGTTCGGACGACGTAGCAGGTCGTCGGCGTGATAAGCCTCAGCGGTAACCCGGCCGGCCTCGGCATACTCGCCCGGCACGGCAACTCGAACGCTTAAGGTCACTCGGTCACCGGACAACCGAAGCTGAAACTGAGGTTTCTGTGTAGTTGTCAGTGTTGATCATCGTGCACCTCCGACGTGGGTGTTGATAGCTCGACGATGAGAGCACGGTGATCTGACAGTGGGAGCGCAGGTGCGCTGGTGGCGGTCACTTCCCCCAGCCGGCCGCGTATCAGGATGTGGTCGAGCTGGCGATCGGGCCGGTCGACCGGGAACGTGAAGTGCCTGGCTAGCGGGCGGTAACCGGTGACGCGTGCGGGTCGGCTGTCCGCCATGTTGAAGTCGCCCATCAAGATCACCGGCTCCTGCAGCGGTGCGAGGTCCCGCTGGATCCGCCGCAGCTGGAGTCGCCCCCAGCCAGGCACGTAGGACAGATGAGTATTGGCAACGACGACCGGTCCCGCCGGGGTACGCAGCCGTCCGATCACCGCAGCACGCGGCTCTTCCTTCACGATGATCATTTTCCGCGGAGTGCGCAGATACAGCGGCACGCGTGTCGGGATTCGCGGTAGCCGCAGAACCTGCCAGGAATCAGAGGGATAGCGCGAGAGCAAGGCGATTCCGTAAGACGCAAGTCCCGGAAGGTCGTTCTCCGATGCCACGATCCAGGCGGCGCCCGGCGTGCCTGAGAGCGCGGCGGCGAATCGATGCGTGACAGCCCCCATCGCTTCGGCCGCGACTGCCGTCAGATCGGCGAGATGGGAACGCGGCTGGTCACGGTCGACTTCCTGAAGCGCCAAAATGTCAGCGTCCAAGAAACGGATAGCATCGGCCAGCCGATCAAGATCGACCACCCCGTCGTGAAGCGAGCGACCGTGCAGGATGTTGAATGTCGCCAACCGCATGGGAAGAAGGTACCCACCATCGCCGAGCAATCACCGCCGCTCTCGGCCACATCCGAAGAGCCGCTTCTTCGAACCGCCCTCAAGCGTTCTACGTCCGCCCTGAAAGCCGACGGCGTCCCCTTCGCCCTAGGCGGTGGCTATGCCCTCTGGGTAGCTGGCGGGCCCGAGCCTAGCCATGATGTCGATCTTGTAGTCGCTGAAACCGATGTGGAGATGGCCGCCAACAGCCTGGCGGCTGCGGGGCTGCGGGTCGAGCGACCGCCCGAAGACTGGCTCTTCAAGGCCTACTGTGACCCCGACTCCTCGACCGAGACCGCCGAGGAGCCTGCGCTGGTCGATGTGTTGCATCGGCTCGGCGGCGTGCCCGTCGTGCACTCGCTGCTTGACACTGCCAATGAGCACGAGGTCCTAGGCATCCGGATTCCGGTGCTGCCGCCGACTCCCATCATGATCGCCAAGCTGCGCTCGCTCTCGGAGCACTACTGTGATTTTGCAGCCCTGCTGCTGGTGGTACGTGCGGTACGTGAGCAGCTCGACTGGACCGAAATCCGTGAAGCGACAAAGGACAATCCCTTTGCGGAGGCTTTCCTGCTGCTGATCGAACGCCTAGGGATAATCGCGAGCTCCTGATAGTGCAGCGGTCTCACAGTCCGGATGTACCAGCCGACCGGGGGCATCGCGCCTAGTCTGACCGCCGTGCTGAAGATCGCCCGGGAGCACGTGGAGGCCATGATCGCCCACGCTAGGGAAGATCATCCAGACGAGGCATGCGGGGTGATTGTCGGGCCGGAGGGCTCCGACGTACCCACCCGGCTGATAAGAATGATCAACGCCGACCGCTCACCGACCTTCTTCCGTTTCGATCCGCAGGAGCAGTTCGACCTGTACAAGGCGATGAGTGCAGCGGGGGAGGAGATCGTCGTCGTCTACCATTCGCATACCTCGACTGAGGCCTATCCATCGCGAACCGACATCACCCTCGCTTCTGAGCCCCAGGCTCACTACCTCCTGGTGTCAACGGCCGAGTCAGGTGCCGCGGATGGGCCGGTCAGCGTACGCTCCTACCGCATCGTCGATGGTGTGGTCACCGAAGAGGAGATCGACGTCACGGAATAGGCCTCGAAGGCCAGTCGTTTGGCAAGCGTAGCCAGGCACACACAGGAGAGACTCGATGTCAGTAGAGGTGAGGATCCCGACGATCCTCCGCACGTTCACCGGCGGCGCCAAGGCGGTGCACGGAAACGGCGCGACCTTGCAACAGGTGCTCGATGACATCGAGGCACGCAACCCCGGGTTGAAGGACCGGATCGTCGAGGCTGAGACGCTACGCCGGTTCGTGAACGTCTACGTGAACGACGAAGACGTCCGCTTCTCCGGGGGGCTCAATGCCCCGACCGCGGACGGCGACGTCGTTGTGGTCTTGCCCGCTGTCGCCGGCGGCTAAGGCAGCTCGTTCATGGTGCGATACGCCTCGCTCGCCGAGTCGGTCGGCCATACCCCGCTGGTAGGCCTGCCCCAGCTTTCGCCGAGCACCTCAGTACGGCTCTGGGCAAAGCTGGAAGATTACAACCCGACCGGTTCGATCAAGGACCGGGCAGTGATCGCCATGATCAAGACTGCCGAAGCGGATGGGAGATTGCGACCCGGCGCAACCATCCTCGAGCCGACAAGCGGCAACACCGGTATTTCGCTTGCGATGGCGGCCAAGCTCGGCGGCTATCGTCTGATCTGCGTGATGCCCGAGAACACCTCAGCAGAACGCAAGCAGCTGCTCGCCATGTGGGGCGCCGAGATCGTCTCATCACCGGCTGAGGGTGGCTCGAACGAGGCGGTCCGGGTCGCCAAGCAGCTCGCCGCAGAACACCCGGATTGGGTGATGCTCTATCAGTACGGCAATCCAGCGAACACCGAGGCGCACTATCTGACGACGGCGCCGGAGATTCTGCAAGACCTTCCTGAGGTGACGCACGTCGTCGCAGGGCTCGGCACGACGGGCACGCTGATGGGGGTGGGTCGCTTCTTCGCCGAGAAGAAACCGAATGTGAAGATCATCGCGGCCGAGCCACGGTATGGCGAGCTGGTCTACGGCTTGCGCAACCTCGAGGAGGGCTTCGTGCCCGAGCTGTACGACGCGTCTTACGTCACCTCGAGGTTCTCTGTGGGGTCCCGTGATGCCGTCCGCCGCGTCCGCGAGCTGCTGGAACGCGAGGGCATCTTCGCCGGGCTCTCTTCAGGAGCGATTGTGCACGCAGCACTTGCCCACGCTGCCAAGGTTGTCGAAGCAGGGGAGTCCGCCGACATCGTGTTGATCATCGCCGATGGCGGCTGGAAGTACCTCTCGACGGGCGCCTACAGCGGCGACCTCGACGCCAGCGAGGATTTCTTGGATACCCAAGTCTGGGCGTAGATTCTGGGCTTGTCCGCTCGCAAACACGTGCCGCTCGCGAACTTGCAACTCGCTGTGATGACGAAGACCTTCGGTCATCGCTTGTAGGCTGAGCGCTCGTGGCGGCTGATACTGACGCTCCGATTGGCATCTTCGACTCCGGATTCGGCGGGCTTACTGTTGCCCGCGCGGTCGTCGATCAGCTGCCTCACGAGGACATCGTCTATTTGGGGGACACCGCACGCGCGCCGTACGGCGAGCAGCCAATCGCGATTGTCCGCGAGTACGCGCTGGAGTGCCTTGATCACTTGGTCGAGCAGGGCGTCAAGATCTTGGTCATCGCCTGCAACTCGGGCAGCGCAGCAGTGCTCCGGGACGCCCGGGAACGCTATCCGGTGCCAGTTGTGGAGGTGATCTTTCCTGCGGCGCGCCGGGCGGTCGCTGCCACCCGGTCGGGTCGCGTTGGTGTGATCTGCACTGAAGCGACCGCCACCTCGCAGGCCTACGACGATGCGTTCGCCGCGGCTCCGCACATTGAGCTGCATACCGCTCCCTGTCCCCGCTTCGTGTCCTTTGTCGAGGCGGGGATCACTGGTGGCCCGGAATTGTTGGATTGCGCGGAGGGGTACCTGAAACCCTTGCAGCAAGCCGATATCGACACGTTGATCTTGGGCTGTACCCACTATCCGCTACTCACCGGTGTGATCTCGTACGTGCTGGGTGACAACGTCAGCCTGGTGTCCAGTGCCGAGGAGTGCGCCAAGGACGTGTACGCGGCGCTGACCCGGCGCGGCCTGACCCATGATCAGCCACGGGAGGCCAGCTATCGGTTCTTGACCACGGGCAACCCGGAGGCGTTCGAGGGCGTCGGCCATCGGCTGATGGGCGGCCTCGTTGTCGGCGTCGAGCAGTTTGTCTGATCGCCATGATGAAACTGACCATCGTCGGCTGCAGCGGCTCACTGTCCGGACCCGACTCGCCGGCCTCCAGCTACCTGGTGCAGGCGCCGTACCAGGATCGGACGTTCTCGCTGTTGCTGGACTGCGGTCCCGGCGCCATGGGTGCGCTCTACCGCTACCTTGACCCGCGCGAGCTCGACGCCATCGCGCTGAGCCATTTGCACGCCGACCACTGCCTCGACCTGTGCGGCTACTACGTTGCCGCATGTTATTCGCCGAGCGCCCCATGGCCGCGACGGCCGGTATACGGCCCTACCAACGCCGCATCGCGGATCGCCCAGGCGTATGAGGTGCCACGTGGCGACAGCGGCGTCAGCGAGCATGGCCCGGCCATCGACGAGCATTTCGACTGGCGTACCTGGCAGCCCAGCCAGCAGATCGGGCCGTTTACCGTTCGGACCGTCCGGGTCGACCATCCGGTAGAGGCGTACGCCATCCGGGTCGAGGAAGACAACCCCGGCGGAGGCGCCATGGTGTATTCCGGCGACACTGGGCCCTCCGAGGCTCTGGTACAGATCGCAAACGGCGTGGACCTGTTCCTCGTAGAGTCGGCCTTCCTCGACCATCCGGACAATCCTGACGGGATGCATCTGTCGGGCGCCCAAGCCGCCGCGATCGGCCAAGCCGCCGGAGTTGCCGCAATCGTGCTCACCCACATTCCCCCGTGGTACGAACCCGATCGCGTCCTGGCCGAGGCGACGCCCCACTTCGACGGCCCCATATCACTCGCGAAGCCTGGAGCCGTCTGGGACGTCGTTGGTCGGTGATCCAATAAGGTGGCGTGGTGACCTCTCGAGCCGATGGACGCAGCAATGATCAACTTCGGGAGGTCCGGTTCACCCGGGGATGGCTGGCTCCGGCGGAGGGCTCGGTGCTGGTGGAGTTTGGCCAGACTCGGGTACTTATCGCCGCCAGTGTGACCGAGGGAGTGCCGCGCTGGCGTAAGGGCTCTGGGCTCGGCTGGGTGACCAGCGAATATGCGATGCTGCCGAGGGCGACAAGCACCCGTACCGACCGGGAGTCGATTCGTGGTCGGATCGGCGGTCGTACGCACGAAATCAGCCGGCTGATCGGTCGCAGCCTGCGCGCCGTCATCGACTACCAGGCGCTCGGTGAGAACACCATTGTGCTGGATTGCGACGTGTTGCAAGCCGATGGTGGCACCAGAACCGCCTCGATCACTGGCGCCTACGTTGCACTCGCGGACGCGGTGAGCTGGCTCCGCGACCGCGATCTGCTGACAGCTGAGCCTTTGACTGGCTCCGTTGCGGCCGTGTCGGTCGGAGTAGTTGATGGCAGCTCGATGCTGGACTTGTGTTACACCGAAGACTCGGCAGCTGACACGGACATGAATGTGGTGATGACCGGGGATGGAGCCTTCATCGAGCTTCAGGGAACAGCCGAGGGCACTCCGTTTGATCGGAAGCTGCTTGACGAGCTACTCGATCTGGGCGTCACCGGGTGCGCGCAGCTGACCGAGCTGCAGCGCGCCGCGCTTGCTTCGTGATGTCGACTGCAGACTGTGGGCTGAGCTTGTCGAAGTACGCCCTTCGACAGGCTCAGGGCGCATGACAAGCCAGCAGGTCGTGCTGGCGACGAGAAACGCCAAGAAGCTGGCTGAACTGCGGCGCATCGTGGTGGCGGAGGCGCCAAACGTACAGATCCTGGGACTGACCGATGTCGCCGCTTATCCCGAGCCAGCTGAGACCGAGCGCACCTTCGAGGGCAATGCTCTGATCAAGGCTCGAGCCTGTGTCGCTGCCACCGGCTTGCCGGCGCTGGCCGACGATTCCGGCCTGGCGGTTGACGTGCTCAATCAGATGCCCGGCGTACGGTCAGCGCGTTGGGCAGGGCAGGGCGCCAGCGACGAGGAGAACAACGCACTGCTGCTACGCCAGCTGACCGACGTCCCGCCAGCCGAACGGACTGCGCGATTCGTCTGTGCCATGGCGCTGGTGCTTCCGGACGGCACAGAGCATGTGCGCCTGGGCGAGATGCGAGGCCGGCTTGCTGTCAGTCCGGCAGGTCATCATGGGTTCGGCTACGATCCGCTGTTCGTGGCTGACGGATACACGATGAGCAACGGGGAGCTGGAACCGTCTGTGAAAGATGCGATCAGCCATCGCGGGCGCGCCGTCCGTGCCATCTTGCCCGTGCTCATAGCAGAGCTGCGCCGGTTGAAGCCTGTCGCTCCATCGGTCAGCTCAAGCTGGCCGTCGTCATTGGACAGAGGGATGAGACGTGAAGACCTACCTTGAGCTGCTGGACCACGTCCTCACACACGGCGCCGAGAAGAGTGACCGGACGGGCACCGGGACGCTGAGCACGTTTGGTTACCAGATGCGCTTCGACCTGCGTCAGGGTTTTCCGCTGCTCACTACCAAGAAGCTGCACACCCGGTCGATCATCGCCGAGTTGTTGTGGTTCATTCAGGGCTCGACCAATGTCAAGTGGCTGCACGAGCAGGGGGTGACGATCTGGGATGAGTGGGCAGATGCCGACGGCGAGCTGGGCCCCATCTACGGCTATCAGTGGCGGTCCTGGCCGACACCGGGTGGCGGCCATATCGACCAACTCGGTGCTGTGATCAACTCCATCAAGACCTTGCCAGATTCCCGCCGGCACATCGTCAGTGCGTGGAACGTTGCCGATCTGGCCGACATGGCGCTGCCCCCATGCCATGCGTTGTTCCAGTTTTATGTGGCACAAGGCCGGCTGTCCTGCCAGCTCTACCAGCGCTCAGCCGACATCTTTCTCGGCGTCCCGTTCAATATTGCCTCTTACGCACTGCTGACCCACCTGGTCGCCCAGGTGTGCGACCTGGAGGTTGGCGACTTCGTGCACACCTTGGGCGATGCGCACCTCTATCTGAACCACCTTGACCAGGCCAGGCTGCAGCTGACCCGGCAACCACGCCCACTGCCAAGGCTGGTGCTGAATGCTGAGATCAGTGCGATCGACGACTTCACTCTCGAGGACATCATGATCGAGGGGTATGACCCACATCCGGGCATCAAAGCGCCGATCGCGGTGTGATCATGCCCGAGATCATCGGGATTGCTGCGGTGGCGGCCAACGGTGTTATCGGCGCCGGCAACGACATACCGTGGCGGATTCCGGCTGACTGGCGGCGGTTCAAGGGCCTCACAACGGGGCAGGTGTTGATCATGGGCCGCAAGACCTATGACTCCATCGGCAGGGCGCTGCCTGGTCGGACGACGTTCGTGATCACCAGGGACCGGATGTGGCGCGGCGACGGTGTACGTGCGGTGCGTTCTCTGGATGAGGCGTTCGACCAGGCACTGCAAATGAATCCACAGACCATCTTCGTTGCCGGCGGGGGAGAGACCTACCGAGCCGCTTGGGATCGGCTCACCGGCCTAGAGATCACCGAGGTAGACCAGAAGCCCGATGGCGAGGTCACCTTTCCCGAGATCGATCCGGACGAGTGGCTCGAAACCGACAGGGAATCGCACGATGGGTACAGCTTCGTCAGCTATCGCCGCCGATCGCCGAATGAGTCCGCTGCTTGAAAGTGTCAGCGTGGGTAGCCAGGTACCCCTAGAATCGCCAATTCAGGCTGCACGCATCAGGTAAGGAGAATCGCATGCAGGAGCCCTCGTTGGCTTCGAAACTGGGCGCCGAATTCCTCGGGACGTTCTTATTGGTGTTCGGAGGATGCGGCAGTGTGATCGTCGCCGGCGAGTTCCTCAGCAAGAACGACGTGGAATTGGGCATCGGGCTTCTTGGCATTTCGCTGGCCTTCGGTCTGGCCGTGCTGGTCGGGGCGTTCGCTTTCGGTCACGTCTCGGGCGGCCACTTCAACCCGGCGGTCAGCATCGGCCTGGCGATCGCCAAGCGATTCGAATGGAAGGACTTACTGCCCTACATCATCACCCAACTTGTCGCCGCTACAGTTGCCGGCGCTCTGCTGCTGGCAATCGCGTCTGGTAAGCCTGGGTTCAGTGCCGTAGAGAGCGGCTTCGCGACGAATGGTTACGGGGATCGCTCGCCAGGTGGCTACGGGCTCGTCGCCGCTCTCATCATCGAGATCGTGATGACGGCGCTCTTCCTCTACATCATTCTGGGCGCCACCGATGACCGCGCCCCTAAAGGTTTTGCCCCCATCGCGATCGGCCTTGGCTTGACGGTGATTCACCTAGCCAGCATCCCGGTAGACGGTACCTCGGTGAACCCGGCCCGCTCGCTTGGAGTCGCCTGGTTCGCAGGCGGCGCCGCGCTTGCTCAAATGTGGTTGTTCATCATCGGACCCATTGTGGGAGCAGCCATCGCCGGTGCCACTTACGCGCTCATTACGGGCCCTCCCAGCGCGGAAGTAGGCGTCGCCCAGAATCCCGAGCTCGAAGAGCATCAGCGGACCACCTGAGACGAATCTGCCGATCTTAAGGCCCAATGACGGCCAGTGCCGAAGGAGGGATTCGAACCCTCACACCCGAAGGCACAGGATCCTAAATCCTGCGTGTCTACCAGTTCCACCACTCCGGCTCGATTGGATTGCTCCGCTCGCTTCGCTCGTTCCGCGCGGATCGCGCTTTGGAAGCCGCCTACTTCGTCGTCGTTCGCAGACGATAAAGCGTGTCTGCTCCTTCCTCCTCAGCACGGCGGCGGCGCGATCCGTGTTCGATTGCTCCGCCCGCTGCGCTCCGCTCAATTCGGATCCTTCAGATGCAGGTCTCGCTTGAGCTTGTCGACGTGGCCGGTGGCCTTGACGTTGTACTGAGCGACTGCGATGGTCCCGTGGCCCTTCTGGTCGACGTCGATGACGAAGGTGGAGCGGATGACGCCCTGAATGAGCTTGCCGTAGAGCAGCTTCTCCCCGTACGCGCCGTAGGCGTTGAGCGTCGAGCGATCCGGATCTGAAAGGAGCGGAAAACCGACCGATTCCTGCTCGCGGAACTGGATGAGTCTCTCCTGAGCGTCCGGCGAGATTCCGATCACGTGCAGCCCGGCAGCCCCGAGTTCGTCAATCGCCGCCGTGAAGTCGATTGCTTGTGTCGTGCAGCCCGGTGTCAAGGCAGCGGGATAGAAGTAGACGATCACACGTTGTCCCGGGAAGTCCGCGAGTGACACGTTCTTGCCGTCGGCGTCAGGCAGCGTGAAGGGGGGCGCTACGTCGCCGTCGGTGAGCTGAATGGTCATGCAAGAACCCTAGCCGCCATCCGAGCAGTCTTGACTCGCTGCGCTGCGCTGGCTGGTAACCGTTGGCCTGCAATACGCTGTGGATTCGGGACGCCCGGCCGCCGGTCGGTGCGCAGAATTTGTGCCAGGGAGGGTACGTGTCCGACAACGCTTCGCAACCCCCTTCTCAACCCCCTGCTCAGCCCACCCGTACCCCGTCCCAGATCGAGGCCGATCTGGGCGCTACTCGGGATCGGCTGGTCGCCTCGGTAGAGGCGCTGATCGACCAGGTCCACCCCAACCGGATCAAACAGCGCCAGATCGAGAATGTGAAGCGTTTCGCAAATACCGAACTTGAGAATGCCAAGTCCAAGGTCTTCACCGCCCGTGGCGATCTACGTGTCGGTCGAATCGCAGTTGTGGCTGCCGCAGTCGCGGGTGTCGTTGGCTTCTTGTTGATCATCCGCTCCATCGTGCGACGTGGGAGGAGCGACTGAGTGGTGGCCGAAGCAAGCGGCCGCGAGAACCCTGCCGGTCTGGACGAGGGTGGGTTGCCGATCCGCATGCTGCACGATCGGGTGCTCGTCTCGACCGACAACGAGCCCGGGGAGCGACGCAGTAGCGGCGGGATCCTGATTCCGGCGACAGTCGCTATCGGGCGCCGGCTCGCCTGGGGCGAGGTTGTGGCCGTGGGGACCCACGTCAGAACGGTCAAGCCAGAAGATCGCGTGCTGTTCGACCCTGAGGACCGAGCCGAGGTCGAGGTCAGAGGGAAGGACTACGTGCTGCTCCGGGAGCGGGATCTTCATGCTGTCGCCGCCGAGCGACTCCAGGACGGAAAAACCGGACTCTATCTGTGAGTAGCTCCTCCCAAAACCAAGCCCTGTGTGCTGTCGGCCCCTTATAACAAATCTAAACGTAACGTGAGAGAACTAGCGCTTTTGTGTCAGATTGCCTCTAGTGTTTCGAGGTGGCACCACACGAATCGGTGTCCTCTCTACAACGAAGTGAGGCATGTATGACTTTCGTTCGTCCCGCGCGCCGCGTACTCATCGCGGCCGCATCACTGAGTGCCCTGTTCGTCGCCACGGCGTGTGGTGGTGGTGGCGAGGCCGGCACACCCGAAGGCGGTGGAACGTCGGCCGCTGTTGACTTCACCACGCAGGGTGACATCGAGGTCTGGCAAGGTAAGGACGTCACGGGTAACTTCCCGAAGCTGGTCAAGCAGTTCAATGATTCGCATCCCAACGGCAAGGTCGTCTTCCATGAGCTGCCTGACGAAGCAGACCAGCAACGCCAGCAGATGATCCAGAACGCCCAGATCAAGAATCCGAAGATGGCGGTGCTGAGCGTCGACGTCGTGTGGACCGCCGAGTTCGCCGCAAAGGGCTACGTTGAGGCGCTCCCCAATGACCTCTTCCCCACCGAAGGTCACTTGCCTGCAACCGTTGACTCGGGGACCTACTTCAACAAGCTCTATGCAATGCCGAGCACGTCGGACGGCGGGTTGCTGTATTACCGCAAGGACCTGCTCGACAAGTACCAGCTGCAGCCACCGGCCACATTCGACGAGATGAAGGCCGCTTGCGAGAAGATCACAGCTGGGGAGAACAACTCCAAGCTCGCGTGCTTCGCCGGCCAGTACAACAAGTACGAGGGCTTGACGGTGAACTTCGATGAGGCCGTGCACGGCGCCGGCGGCGTCATCGTAGGCGAAGACGGCAAACCGAACGTGGCCACCCCGGAGGCGACCCAGGGCCTGCAGACTCTCGTCGACTGGTTCAAGGAGGGTTTGATCCCCAAGGCCGCCATCACCTGGACCGAGGAGGAAGGCCGTCAGGCTTTCCAGAACGGCGAGCTGATCTTCCACCGGAACTGGGGCTACGTCTACAACCTTGCGCAGAAGACCGATGGCTCGTCCAAGGTTGCGGGCAAGTTTGAGGTGGCGCCACTACCAGGTATCACCGGACCTGGGGTCTCAAGCCTCGGCGGGCACAACTACGCGATTGCCAAGTTCGCCGAGAACAAGGGCACGGCCGTTGACTTCATCAAGTTCATGACCTCCAAGGAGATCGAGAAGTCAAACTGCCTGGCGACGTCCTCTACGCCGTCGTTGGCGGAGCTCTACAGCGACCCAGACATCGTCAAGAAGTTCCCGTACATGCCGACGCAGCTCAAGTCGGTCGAGACCGCCAAGCCACGTCCGAAGGCTGTGGAGTACGGTGATGTCACTCTGGCGATCCAGGATGCCGCGTATGGCGCACTCCAAGGTCAAACTCAACCCGATGCGGCCTTGCAAGCACTGCAAACCAAGCTGCAGACTCTGATCAAGTAGTTAGCGTCCGCAAAGTTCCCGGCGCAGCCAGGTGCTGCGCCGGGAGCTCAGCGCATTTCTCAAAGGAGGTAGCCGCATGGCGACAGCCACCGCGGAACCGCGAAGTGTGCCGGCCACCGAAGGCGATGGCCACAAGCATAAGAAAAACGCGCTGAGCGATGGTCAAGGCCGGCTGGCCTGGATCCTGCTGGCGCCCACCCTCATCATCATTCTCGTGGTAGCCGGCATCCCAGTCGCAATGTCGGTCCGTGAGGCCTTTTTCCAGTCCAATACCGGTGTGGATCCCAACACCGGCTTGATTGCTGGCGGCGAGAGTTTCGTCGGGCTGCAGAACTTCACCAACATCTTCGCCGGCCAAAACCCAGTTGAGGGTTCCTACGGCACCATGGATCGCTTCTGGAACGCCTTCCTCAACACCACCTTCATCACTATCGTCTGCGTGATCCTGGAGACCTTCCTCGGTGTAGCGATGGCCCTGATCATGGCTAAGGCATTCCGGGGGCGGGCCATTGTTCGGGCCGGCATCCTGGTCCCCTGGGCGATCCCGACGATCGTCTCAGCCCTGATGTGGAAGCTCATCTTCGACTCGTCCGGCGTGGCGAACCGGATTCTCGGTCGGGAGATCCTGTGGCTAGCCGACACCGGGGCCTCGTTCTGGGCGATCGTCATAGCCGACACCTGGAAGACCGCCGCGTTCATCGGCCTGCTGACTCTAGCTGGGCTGCAAACCATCCCGGCTGAGGTCTATGAGGCCGCCAAGGTCGATGGGGCCACCACCTGGCAGCAGTTCGTCCGGATCACATTGCCGATGGTCAAACCCACGCTGGTCGTTGCGGTTCTCTTCCGCACGCTCGACACGCTGCGCATGTTTGATCTTCCCTACGGCATGATCGGCCCCGGCAAGTACCGGGTCGAGACCCTGTCTATCTTCTCCTACCAGGAAGCAACCCAGGAACGGTATGGACCCGCTGCGGCGTATGCCATTGTCTTGTTCTTGTACGTGCTCCTGGTTGCCTTCCTGTTCGTCAGGATCCTCGGCGCCGACGTGATCGGTGATAGTGGCGTCCCGAAGAAGAAAAAGAAGAAGACGGGCGATGAGGCGGCGGGCCCGCCAGCGACAGCTCTAGAGATGGCGGGAGGTGCGCACTAATGTCCACAACGACCGCTGAGGTACATGAGGACCACACCAGCCGGGAGGAAATCGAAAAGCTCGCTCACCCGAAGAGACCCGCCAAGCAGAGGGTCGGAGTAGTCCTCTCCTACGTCGGGATGGCCGCCATCGTCCTGTACTGCATCATCCCGTTCTACTGGATGATCGTCTCGTCCCTCAGGCTCCCAACCGAAGGACGAAGCACCGAATTCATCCCGAGCCCAATGTCGATCGCGAACTATCAGGGTGTCTTCTCGGCAGGGAACAACTTCGGCCGTTCTCTGATCAACTCGCTGATCGTGTCGGGAGTCACGACGATTCTGACCCTGCTGTTCGGGATTGTCGCGGCGTACGCGCTTGCTCGGTTGAGGTTCAGGGGCAAGGGTGCAGTGCTCTGGCTGATCATGGCTTGCTCGATGTTCCCGCTCATCATCTTGATCCCGCCGCTACTCAAGATGTTCTCCTCGACGGAGCCGTTCGGCTGGTTCCCGTACTGGATCAACACCTATCAAGCCGTCATCATCCCCGGGTTGAGCTTCGGCCTCCCGCTTGCTGTGTGGAATCTGACGGCCTTCTTCAAGCAGCTCCCGGTCGAGCTTGAGCAGGCGGCAATGGTGGACGGCTGCACACCTGGTGTGGCATTCCGAAAGGTCATCCTGCCGCTGGCGGCTCCGGGCGTCTTCACGACTGCGATCATCGTCTTCATCGGCGCATGGAACGAGTTCTTGCTGGCCCTGACCTTCCTGCAGGATCCGTCCAAACAGACCGCCACGGTGGCGATCAGCAAGTTCACCGGAACAACGGGTTTCGACACGCCGTACGGCACCATCATGGCGGCTGGTGTCATCGTGACGGTCCCGCTGATTATCGCGGTGCTGGCTTTCCAGCGCCGCATTGTCGCCGGCCTAACGGCAGGTGGCGTCAAGTAGCAGTAATC
>DATEWO010000369.1:0-6678 GCA_035257925.1 Propionibacteriaceae bacterium
GCGGCAGACATATGGCTGATCGCCGCGTCGACTGAGGTCAGCCGGGCCGTCGCTGCAATCAGACGTCGATGCTGATCACGACGGTCGATTGATCTTGCCGGCCCGCACTCGTACGCCCCGCGCCTGATCCGCTGTACCTCACCCGACCGGGCCATGCGGCTCAGTTCAGCAGAGCTCCATCCATCGGCCAGCAGCTCAGCGGTGAGTTTGATCTCATCCATAGCCGGAAAGCCAACTCTGAGGGACCTGCCGGCGTCTACGACGATCGAGCAATCTGTGGACAAGCGAGGCACAAGATTGCTGGCGCCCCACCTTCTCACTCCACGCCCCCTATATAGGTGGAGCGTCAGCGAGAAAGCGGGGCGTCACCGAGCGGACTGCCGTTGATCACTGGTGGTGGACCACCAGCACTCGGAATCCTTTGGCCGAGGCGACGCGCTCACAGCTGTAACCCTGTTCAATCAGCCACCGTTGCAGGGTGTCTGCGCCAAGGTTCTTGCCGACCACCAGACGTGCCACACCGTCGGGCGCCAGCCGGGCGAGCCAGGTGAGCAACAGCTCATGCAACGCCTGCTTGCCGATTCGGATAGGAGGGTTGGACCAGATCTGGTCGTAGCGGCCCCCCGGATCAACCTCGTCCGGCCGAAGTACTCGCACCCGGTCCGCCACACCGAGCGCTTCGGCATTCTCGCGGCAGAGTGCCAGTGCCCGCTCGTTCACCTCCACGGCGTCGACTAGCGCGCCGGGACAGTGCACGGCCACAGCCAGCGCAATGGCGCCATACCCGCAGCCCAGGTCCAGGATCCGCGGATTTCCTACCGGTATGGGCGATGCACGCAGCAATACGGCTGTGCCGCGATCCAGACCATCGGCGGCAAACACTCCGCTGGCGGTGATCAACCTCAGCTCTCGTCCCCAAACCCGTGCCGTGATCGTACGCCGCACCTCGGTGCCGCTGGGCTGCTCGCTGAAGTACTGCGAGGGTTCGCGCGATGTCATCACCGGCTCATCTGCCGGAGGGCGCGCGCCTCGAGGGCGCGGGCCGCCAGTTCATGATCAGCCGGGTAGCCGACTTCCTCCAGGGTGAGCCCGGTTGCCGGCATGACGGTGATCGTGGAGTCCCGAACGCCCCGCTCGGTGATCGCGGCGAGCCACTCATGATCACGCTGACCGGTAGCGACCGCGACCAGGGCTCCGACGAGCGACCGCACCATCGCGTGGCAGAACGCATCGGCGCGTACGGTGCACTCGATCACCCCAGCCATTGGACCGGATGGTACGCGCTGAGCAGCCAGCTCGAGCAAGGTTCGGATCGTGCTGGCTCCGTCCCGCCGGCGACAGAACGCGCTGAAATCCCTTAGCCCGATCAGCGTCGAGGCCTCCTCATTCAGCCGATCAAGATCGACTTGGTGACGCAGCTGGGTGATCTGATTGCGATACAGCGGATCCGGCGGTACGTCGCCGTCGCTCAGCCGGTAGACGTAGCGCCGCCAGATCGCAGCAAACCGGGCGTCGAATCCGGGTGGCGCCGCTGAGATCCGGCGGACCACGCAATCGCCGCCCAAAACCTTGTTGAGCCGCCGAGTCAGCGCAGCGTCGTCGGTGATCGCCGTCGAATCGAGGTCAAGGTGGGCGACTTGGCCGCGGGCGTGTACGCCGGCGTCGGTTCGCCCGGCGCAGACCAGTTGGGCCGGTTCCTCCAGTCGCAGAATTTGTGTGATCCAGTTCTGTAACTCGCCTTGCACGGTGCGCCGTCCGGCCTGGACTGCCCAGCCGGAGAAGTTCGTCCCGTCGTAGGCGATGTCCAGCCGCCAGCGGATCTTGGACGGTTCGGCCAAGTCAGCTGACACGGCGATACGCAAGGTCGAAGATCTGACGTCCCGCGTTCAGCCCGCGCTGCTCGAAGTGGGTGATCGGCCGTCCGTCCCACCGCGGCGCCCAGCCGTCGGGATGCAGGTTGCCGAAGCACGGATCGTTATCCAGCACCACCCGCATCCGCTCCGCATAGTCGGCCCAGTCGGTAGCAATTCGCCATCTTCCGCCCGGCTTCAGCCGGGAAGCCGACAGTGCGGCGAACTCAGGCGTCAACAACCGCCGTTTATGATGGCGCGCCTTGTGCCAGGGGTCAGGAAAGAACAGCCAGAGCTCATCGACCGATCGGGCCGGCAGCAGATACTCCATGGCAGCCACAGCGTCCGCCTCGACGATCCTGACATTGTCCACGCAGTTCCTGGCGAGCTGAGCAAGCAGCCGCGCGATGGCAGGCTGGTAAACCTCGAAGGCCAGCACGTTGGCGTGCGGCCGAGCCTCGGCCATCGGAATGAGTGACTCGCCGGCTCCAGGCCCGATCTCCACGATCAGCTCAGCATCCCGTCCAAACGCCTGCACGAGATCCAGTGACGCCGTCGGGTGGACGGAGGTTGAGGTGTCCAGCCGGGGCACCTGGAGGACGAAGCGATCCCGGTACGCCTCCCACGCCCGCCGCTGGTTAGGCCGCATCCGGTTGCTGCGTCGCACAAACGAGACAACGTCCCGCCGTGCCTGCAGCTCAGCACGCTCCACAGCCGACTCAATCATGATCTTGGTGAATCCTTGTCGGAAACCTACGTTAACCCAGGTTCCGTACGGTCTGCATAGCTTGCAAACTGTGCACACCGTAGCGAACCTAGGTGAACGTAGGTTTCGGCCGATGGCGGGACTAGCTCGAGATGTCCTTGGTTGACAGTCTCGCCCAGGCGGCGAGCCAGAAGGTGCCGGCGTACACCACAGCCGTGATCAATCCGCGCTGGATCGACTCGGTGGCAATAGGATCTCGCAGCAGATCACCGAAGGCGGTCCACCAATGGGTCAGCAGCCAGGGGTGCAGCCAGTCCAACTGGGCGATCGAGTCGAGGATGAACATCAAGACATTCACCAGAACGATCGCGATGGTCGCGCCAATGGGCTGCTCTGTCAGAGTCGAGACGAACAATCCGATAGCACCGAGCGCCGAGAACTGGACCGCGAGGTACAACGAGCTCAGCACCAGCCGCCAGACCCCATCGGCCATCGACGTCTGAGTACCGGAGAGCAGCGTCATGTCGCCGCCACCGAACAGCGCCAGGCCCATGATCGACCCGACAAGCGCAACAAGGAACGTCGCCGCGAAAGCGAAGATCACAATCGCCAGGTACTTGATCACCAGCAACCGAGTACGACCTGCCGGGATCGCTAACAGGTAACGCAAGGTGCCCAGGTTGGCCTCGCCCGCGACCGAGTCGCCCGAGATGGCGCTGACCGCCAAGGGCAGGAACAACGGCAGCTCCAACGCCAGCGCCGCGAACGCGACAAACAGTCCATTCCCCGCGATCCCGCTGATGAAGTTTGGACCGCCCCCCTGGCTCGAGGAGGAAAGGCGTATCGAGACAGCCACGATCACCGGAAGCGCAGCAAGCACGCCCATCCCAGCGATGTTGCGCCGGCGACCGAAGATGATCTTGAGCTCGGACCGGAGGAAGCGGCTGGACACCCGAGCGCGATGCGGGGTGCCGACGACGAGGAGATCAGCCGCTGACATCGAATCCCTCGCCCGTCAGCGACACGAACACGTCCTCAAGGCTCGGTTGCAGCACCGCGAACCCGAGCACGGGTACGCAGGCATTCACCAGGTTGGGCACGATCTTCTCGACTGCAACGTCATCCAGCGTCGCCGTCACGTAGCCGGCAGAGCTTGTGATGTCAGTCAGCCCGAGCTCGGTCAGCACCCGCACCGCATCCTCGGTCCGGTCGGTGTCGATGCGTACGGTCTGGACCGTGCTGGCTCGGAGCTCGTTCAGCGGACCCTGCGCCACCAGTCGGCCCTCAAACATCACCCCAAGATGGCTGCAGATCTGCTCGACCTCCGCAAGCAGATGACTCGAGATCAGCACCGTGGCGCCGTCGCGCGCCAGCTCGCTGATGAGGTGCCGGACCTCGCGGGTGCCCTGGGGGTCGAGCCCATTGGTGGGCTCGTCCAGGACCAGCAGGTCTCGCGGCATCAGCAGCGAGTTCGCAATCGCCAATCTCTGACGCATGCCGAGGGAGTACGCCCGATAACGCTTCTCGGCGGCTGCCAGCAACCCAACTCGGTCAAGCGCAGAGTCGATCCGCAACCGAGAGGTGCGCGGATCGCTGTATCGATCGGCGGCATCGAGCCTGGCCAGATTGGCACGTCCGGACAGGTAGGGATGGAAAGCCGGACCTTCTACCAGTGACCCGACGCGTCGCAGCACAGTATTGGCGGCGGAGGGCATCGGCGAGCCCAACAACGAGATCTCGCCGGCAGTAGGCGAGATCAGACCGAGGAGCATGCGGATCGTAGTGGTCTTACCGGAGCCGTTCGGGCCCAAGAAGCCGTAGACCGCACCATCTGGAACCTCCATGTCGATGCGATCGACGGCAATTTGACGCCGGAACTGCTTGGTCAGCCCGCTGGTAACGACGGGCGCAGCATCGGCGGGCGCCGATGTCACCTGTTGAGGGCCTGGTAGATCACCTCTGGGCGTACCGCGCCGACAGCAAGCCGGCCGTCATCGGTCCACACGGCCGAGAAGGCGGTACCGGCGAGCAGTCGGCCGGAACCCCAGGGGCCGTTCACCGGCTGAAGTCTGTTGAGAAACTCCTGGAGCCGCTGATCCGTAGCGCTGCCCGAAGGATCGCCCACCTTGGATACGGCAACCGCAGTCCAGCCGGTGCCGACGACGGTAGTGGCCCGCCTCGCCTCCTCCGCCTGCTTGCGATCTTGCTCACTCGGCGTCTGGTTGTTGGGCTGGATCTCGGTCACCTTCGTTCCGGGCGGCGGATTGAACACGAACTCCGAATCATCGGGCCGGGTGAATTCCACAGACGTGTAAGCAACCTCGAACACAATCTTGGAGTCGGTTCCGAACACCTGCACGCGAAGCGGCATCTTGGTGTCGCCGTCGATCGCGATGCGTACCTGGCTGATCAACGTGTTGGAGTCGTTGGGATCCATAACCAGCTCGTACGCCGGCCGGCCGGCAACCTCGACTGAGCTGTCGCTGGTTACGGTGGTCGTTGGCTCGAGTGCTTTGAGCACCCTATCGGCCGCCTCTTCTGGCGTCCTGGGCGCCGCCGACGGCGTACCGCCAGGCTCCGCACCCACCTCATCGGCCTTCAGAGTGCGGTGGGTAGCGGCGTTCTCCTTGCTCGACCAGGTCCAGACATCTTTTCCGTTCCTGATGATGTCGTACTCGCTGTAAGTGCCCAATACCGCCAGGCGCGCCTTGTCCGGCGCCGAATATCGCACCCGAAGTGTGTGGGTGCCTGAAACCAGAGAGGTCAATTCCGGATCGTCTTGCCCGCCCACCCCTGGAATTGCCGGAATACCGAGTTCGGCGCGTTCGATAACGGTGCCGGACAGGCCGTCGGTTCTGGCCTGCTGAAGGTCGACCAGCAATTCCTGCGGCGTTCGGGTCGGCAGCTTCTTTTCGGCAGTCGCTGTCGAGGCAACCAGGCCTGTTCCTGCCACGACTGCCACAAAGGCCAGGGGTGCCAGCAAACGCAGCACTGGTTTGGAGTGGAAAATCCGCATGGACCCATTGTTGCCTCCGCTCGCTGTGAGAACCCTGAGGTGCTGCGCTCGCTGCAAGAACCCAATACCGAGGCTGGCAGCCGATACTGGCCGTGTGCGGGTGCTACTGGTCGACGATGAGGAGCGGATGGTTGCGGCACTGCGACGTGGGCTCGCAGCCGAGGGATTCGTGGTCGAGAGTGCAGCGGACGGGCCGGCTGGCCTACGGCTAGCTCAGCACGGCGATTTCGACGCGGTCGTACTCGATGTGATGCTGCCTGGCCTTTCCGGATATGAGGTCGTGCGCCGACTGCGCGCCCAGGCGAATTGGGTTCCGGTGCTGATGCTGTCGGCCAAGGACGGTGAATACGATCAGGCCGACGCTTTGGACGATGGCGCCGATGACTATCTGATCAAGCCCTTCTCCTTCGTCGTCTTGGTGGCCAGGATCCGAGCGCTGCTGCGGCGTGGTGCCCGAGCACGGCCCGTGGTACTCAGCGCAGGGGACCTGAGACTCGATCCCGCAAGCCGCGAGGTTTGGGTGAGGGATGCCCCGGCCGACCTGACGCCTCGGGAGTTTGTGCTGCTGGAGTATCTAATTCGCAACGCCGGCCGGGTGATCGGCAAGGCTGAGCTGTTGGACCACGTCTGGGACAGCGCTACCGAGGTTGCCCCGAATGCCGTCGAAGTTTATGTCGGCTACCTGCGGCGCAAGATCGGGAATGATCGTCTGGTTACGGTGCGCGGTGTCGGCTACCGGCTGGTGGCGTGATCATGGAGCTCACGACATGAAGCGCTTCTGGACAATGAGCCTGCGAACTCGGCTGATGATCATTGGCCTCGCCGGAGTCGGTATCGCGTTGATCATGGGTGGTCTGGCCTTCTTCGGTGCACTGACCTACTCGGTCAACCGCACGCTGGACAACGAGGCCCTGGCCAGTGCTCAAGAGGTTGCGGAAATGGTCAATCAGAATCGGCTACCAAGTCCGATTCCTGTTCCCGGTGCTCAGGTGGTCCAGGTAGTGGACGCTGAGCAGCGGGTGATCGGCGGTTCGGTGACAGCCGACCGGCTAACTCCGCTGCTGCGGCCGAACGAACTTGCTACGGCACTTGCCGGAGAGGCGGTG
>DATEWO010000370.1:0-2129 GCA_035257925.1 Propionibacteriaceae bacterium
GCCGACCATCCGATCCCCGTCGTACGCCGCGAACAGCTCCTGGCGCTCGCCGCTCTCGGTCGAGCGGAACGCGCCGAGGAACTCCTCGAAGCCCCAGAACGGCGCGTGCTCGCGACCGAACAATTCGGCACGCTGGTTGAGCTCCCAATAGGCGCGCATCACCGCATCGTCAGCAAGGGCGGTGTCATCGAGTGCACGAATGTCCACGAGAGACGAGGCTAGGCCCAGCGCGCGGGTCGCGAAACGGATTAATCAGGACGCCGAACGCGGTGCGCGTAACCGGTTCCACCACAGCGACAGCCCGAGGGCGAGCGCGACGAGTAATCCTCCAGCGCCGGCAAACCACGACGCGATGTCGACGTGCTTGTGTACCACGGTCACCTGGCTTGGCAGGTCACCCAGCGCCTCCTGCAGCTGGTCGGCACTCTCGGCCTTGTAGTACTGACCGCCGGTGATCTCGGCGACCGCCTGCAGGGTGGCCTCGTCGATGACCCGCGGATTGCGACCACTGCCCCCACCGAAACCGCCGCGCGGACCTCCGCCGGCCCATCCGCCGGCCTGCTGGCCGGTGCAGGCCATCCGGGAGGGGGTTGTTGTGCCGAACCCGATCGTGAAGACCCTTACGCCCCTGATTGCCGCCGATTCGGCGGCGGTCGACGGTTCGACGCCTTGGGTGTTTGCGCCGTCGGTCAGCACGACGATGACGTCCGTCGCGTATCCCGCCCGCCGAGCTGATTCCTCATCGACCCCGGTGGGCGCCACGGTCGGGTTGATCGCAGCGATGCTGTCGATCGAGGTAAGGATTGCCGAACCGATCGCCGTACCGCGGGCCGTGGTGAAGTTGTTGATCGCCTCAATCAACACATCCTTGTCGGTGGTCGGCGGTACCTGCAGACCGGCGACGCCCGCGAAGGCGACGAGACCGATCTTGGTCTTGCCGTCCTGGGACTCGATGAAGGAGACGGCCGCCTGCTGCGCAACGGTGAGCCGGTTCGGTTCGACGTCGGTAGAGCACATGGATCCGGAGACGTCCATCGCCAGCATGATCGTCGTGGAGTTGGAGGGCACCGGCACGGTAGCCTGGGGCCGCGCCGCACCCACGCTGAGCGTGGCGAAGCCGAGGAGGAGCAACAAGGCCGGGATGAGCCGGGTCCACCTGGTACGGGGTGGCAGCGCAGCCCGTACCAGGGCGATCGACGTCACCCGCACCGTCGCGCGCCGCCGGCGGCGTCGCAACAACCAGACGACTCCCGCCACGATCGGGATGATCAACAGCGACAAAAGCGCCCACGGCCAGCTGAACGACATCAGTCTGACGCCTTTCGGGGGTTCAAGGGGGTCGTCCCCCTTGCCCAATTCACAGCAGCCTCCCCGTCCGAAGGCCGGTCAACAACGCGCCAACGGCCAGCAGTACCAGCGCCACAGCGATGAAGCCGCCGGCCAGTGGCACGTCCTGCTTGGCCACCGTCAGCCGGAGGTCGATGGTGGAGGCGACATCATCAAGCTGCTCCGCGTCGGAGGCCGGGCGGTAGTGGCCGCCGGTGGCCTGCGCGATGGCGGTCAACTGCTCCGCATTCAGAGCGGTGTGCAACTGATAACCGTCGACCTCGACGGTCGTTCCATCTGCGGTGCCGACGCCGACGGCTTCGATGTGCACACCGGCGTTCTGGGCAATCGTCGCCGCAGCTGTCACCGCATCGCTACCGCTGGAGCCGCCCTGGTCCTCGCCGTCGGAGAACAGCACGATGGTCGCCGAGCCCCAGTGCCCGATATCAGGCAGATCGCCGCCCTCGCCAATCCTGACCGACTCGCCGGTGATTGCGCTCAGCGAACCCAGAATCGCCGAGGCCAGCGAAGTCCCACCGGCAGTCCGCAGTCTTTGCACCGCCGCCTTCGCTTCGGCGCGATCCGCACTTGGCAGTGACGTGGTCAGCGCACCCTGGTCGAACCCGACGACGCCGATGTCGACGCTGTCGGGCTGGGCGTCGATGAACGACAGTGCTGCCTGCTGCGCGGCCGCTAGCCGGCTCGGGGTGACGTCGTCGGCACTCATGCTGTTGGACACGTCCATCGCCAGGATGACCGTGCCGGCGCTCCGGCCGACCGGCAGCGCAGCGGCAGGCCCGGCC
>DATEWO010000371.1:0-4140 GCA_035257925.1 Propionibacteriaceae bacterium
CGTTGGAGACGGTCCCGATCGCGACGCCGGCGCGACGAGCGACGTCTTGAATGCGCGGTGCACTCGGTCCGAAGTGGCCGTCATCGGTCTGACGGGCCCGCGCTCGCGATTGCGCCATGCCGGAAGGTTATACCTAGACAGGTTCCGCTACTGAAGCGGTTCAACCTTCGGATGCGCCTTTCAGGGCCGGCAAAAGGTGCCGGTGGACTCGCTTCAGGTAAGGTGCCGGCCTCGACAGTGTGCCGCCTGGTATCCGATGTTAGACAGACGTAATGAAGCGTTTCAATAAGTCGATATTCACGAATTGGCCACTAGCCTCGAGTCCTGAGCTGATGCGTTTAGCGGTTGACATCAGTTGCCAAGACTCGATAACCTCGGCTGCATTCCCAAAACGTTTCAATAGGGTGGAGGCGCATATGGTTTCTGGCCCTGCTGCGGAAACTCCGGCACTGGAGTTGGGTGACGTGTCGAAGGCGTTCGGCCAGGTGATCGCCCTGCGCTCGGGAAGCTTGACTCTCTATTCGGGCTCGATCCATGCCCTGGTAGGTGAGAACGGGGCAGGCAAGTCGACCTTGGTCAAGATCATCGCGGGCCTCTACCACCGCGACTCCGGGACCTTCGAGCTGGAGGGCCAACCCGTCGACTTCAAGTCCACCGCAGAGTCCAAGGCGGCGGGCATTGCGGTCATCTATCAGGAACCCACCCTGTTCCCTGATCTTTCGGTGACCGAGAACATCTTCATGGGGCGGCAGCCAGTCGGACGATTCGGCCGGGTCGATCGAAAGGCGATGCGCGCCGAAGTCAGGGAGCTGATGGCTCGGCTCGGCGTGAAGATCGACCCAGATCGGCCCGCCGAGGGATTGTCGATCGCCGACCAACAGATCATCGAGATTGCCAAGGCCATCTCTCTGGACGCCAAGGTTCTGATCATGGATGAGCCCACGGCGGCGCTCTCCGGTGTCGAGGTGGAGCGGCTTTTTGCGGTGGCCCGCAGCCTGCGCGACGAAGGGCGCGCACTGCTGTTCATCTCCCATCGCTTCGACGAGGTCTTCGATCTTTGCGACACCATCACCGTGATGCGCGACGGGGCGTACATCTCCACAGATGCCGCCTCCGACACCAGCGTCGCCGAGATCGTGCGCCGGATGGTCGGCCGAGATGTCAACGAGCTCTTCCCCAAGCAAGAAGCTAGGATCGGCGATCCTCTTCTCGTGGTCGAGAACCTCAACATGCCGGGCGTCTTCCATGACATCGATTTCACGGTGCGATCCGGGGAGATTGTGGGACTCGCCGGGCTGGTTGGCGCGGGACGTAGCGAGGTAGTGCGGGCGGTCTTTGGGGTCGACCCCTACCAGACCGGCAAAGTGACACTTGACGGGAAGACCGTCCCGCCAAATAGCCCGAGCGCGGCGATGGGTTTGGGACTGGCCTTAGTTCCCGAAGACCGGCGCAAGCAAGGCCTGGTCATTGACTCCACTGTTGGGCGGAACATCACAACGGCGATTCGTCGTCTGCTTGCGAAGTTTGGATTGATCACCACTGGAATGGAAAACGAGTCCGCGCAGGTCTGGGCAAGCCGCCTTGAGGTCAAGACCCGAGCTTTGGACGCTGTGGCCGCCACGCTCAGCGGTGGCAACCAGCAAAAGGTCGTCCTCGGCAAGTGGCTGGCGACCAAGCCGAGGGTGCTGATCATCGATGAGCCCACCCGAGGCATCGACGTCGGCACCAAGGCAGAGGTCCACCGGATGATGTCGGAGCTTGCCGGTCAAGGTCTAGGGATCTTGATGATCTCTTCCGAGCTGCCCGAGGTGCTGGGTATGGCGGATCGGGTGCTGGTGATGCGCGAGGGTCGCATTACCGCCGAGCTTGATCGGAAGGACGCCGACTCCGAATCGGTGATGTTTGCTGCGACCCACGCTGCTGAGGAGAGCTACGCATGAGCACCTCCACCATGCTCACTCCGACGGAGCCTGGTACCAGCTTCTCATCGCGTATCGGCGGATTGGCGAAAGCCCGTGAGACCGGCATCCTTCTCGCGCTACTCCTTGTCATCGCAATCACCACGATCAAGAATCCAGCCTTCTTGTTCAGCTCCGATGGGTTTCGCGACCTACTTCTGACGCCGTCGATCCTGGTCGTCGTTGCGATCGGGGAAGCCATCGTGATCATCACACGCAATGTCGATCTTTCAGTCGGCTCAATCCTCGGTCTATCCGCCTACCTCACGGGGCAGACGTTCATCGCCTTTCCCGGCATCCCCATTGTCGCGGTGTTTGCCATCGGCATCCTGTTCGGAGGCCTGCTCGGGCTGATCAACGGCGCGCTGGTTGCTTTTGCCAAGGTTCCGTCTCTGGTGATCACACTCGGCACGCTGTACATCTACCGCGGGATCAACCTCGCCTGGACGGGAAGTGATCGCATCGATCCCTCGGACCTGCCACGGGCTTTTCTGCGATTGGGAACGCAGACGATCTTGGGAATTCCAGTGCTGACTGTGATTGCCGTGGTGGTGCTGGTTATCGCTGCCTGGTACATGAAGAACACGCGCGGCGGCCGGGAGTTCTACGCGATCGGTTCTGACCCAGGCGCGGCTGAGCTCTACGGGCTGAAAGTCACCCAGCGCATCCTGGTCGCTTTTCTGGTGAGCGGCGCGTCGGCTGGGCTCGCGGGTGTCCTTTACGCCGCCCGTTACGGCACAGTGAATGCCCAGGCGGGTCTTGGTTTTGAGCTCGAGGCCGTAGGCGCTGCAGTGATCGGCGGAGTGGCCATCTTCGGCGGCAGCGGAACACTTTGGGGGGCTGCGTTCGGTGCGTACCTGTTGTTCACCATCAATCGCGCCCTGCCAGTCCTCGGAATACCTGACTTCTGGCAGCGGGCCGTCGTCGGCGTTCTGATCATCGGTGCGATTGTGCTCGACCGAGTTCTTGCCCTCCGACAGTCACGCAAGCTCATCGAGGCAAGGGACGAGGATCATGGCTAGCGTCACCGCGCCCGCGCCGGCACCCGCTCCAGAAACCAGGGAGCGACAGTATCTCGACCACGGTCAGCCTTTGTGGCGTCGCATCCTGCTCACTCGAGAGATGGCGATCATTGGCCTGCTCCTGGCGGTGATCATCGTGGCCTCCGCTGTGGTGCCCCGATTCGGCACCACGGTCACCCTGGGCTTCCTGCTCCTCGACGTCACGCCGATTCTGTTGATCGCCTTGCCGATGACATTGGTGATCATCACCGGTGAGATCGATTTGTCGGTGGCGAGCATGGTGGGGCTGAGTAGCGTCATCTTCGGAGTGCTGCATCAGGCGGGGCTGTCCATCCCCACTGCGGCACTGGTCGCACTGATCGTGGGGGCAGTCGGCGGCACGATCAACGGACTACTGGTCACGGCTGTCGGTCTGCCATCCCTCGCCGTGACTATCGGCACCTTGGCTCTCTATCGCGGACTCGCCGTCGGACTCTTGGGAACGACCGCTGTCACCGACTTCCCACGGTTCTGGACACAGCTGGCAAAGGACAGGATCGGCGACACCGGAATTCCCTTTGTGATCATCCTGGTGGCGATCCTGGCCGTGATCTTCGCAGTGGTCCTGCACTTCACCCCGTTCGGCCGGGGAATCTACGCCATCGGCCTCAGTGCCGAAGCCGCGCAGTTCTCGGGCGTGCGGGTGAAGCGCACAAAGCTGATCTTGTTCATAGTGATCGGCATCATCTCGGCATTGGCCGGCGTCTACTACACGCTCCGCTACGGCAGTTCCCGGGGAGACAACGCGACAGGCATGGAGCTGCAGGTCATCGCTGCAGTGCTCCTAGGCGGAGTGTCGATCTTCGGTGGCCGTGGCGCGATACACGGCGTGATCGGAGGCGTACTCCTCATCGGCGTGCTGGCCAGCGCACTGCGCCTGGCCAACGTCACTTCAGACGTGATCAACATCATCACCGGAGTGCTGCTGGTGCTCTCGGTGGTCTCGTCCAGCGTTCTGGCATGGGTGCAAAGCAAACGCGCCAAACCAGCAGCAGCACGAGGCGGCGGAACCTCAGCGAAGTAACAACCTAGGAAAGGAATCACATGAGATTCGGCAACAAGCTCCGCACAGTTGCGGTGGTGGCTGCGGTCAGCCTTACGCTCGCCTCCGGGTGTGGCGG